>NZ_VPBF01000030.1:0-36980 GCF_013418865.1 Acinetobacter sp. YH12117 | reverse complement strand
TCTTGACTCAAGCATTAATGCAGTACGATCTTCAAAGCTAAGATGATGGTATGACAATTTTATATACTCCATAAACCCTTTAAATTAATTAGGTGGTTTATGTCGCACTTCAAGTTTTACTCTGCCCACTTTAACCCGCTGATTATTCGCCTTCGCCAAATCCATGCGCCACACCGCCACCGATGCAGAACATCTGATGTGGCAAGTTTTACGCGCCAAGCGTTGTATGAACCTTAAATTTCGTCGTCAGCATGTGATCCAACCCTATATTGTGGATTTTTACTGCCATGAAATTGGTTTAGTGATTGAGTTGGATGGTAGTCAGCATGGAACAGATGATGCTGTGGAATATGATGCTGTACGAACGAATTTTTTAGAGGCGTTGGGTTTAACTGTGGTTCGGTATTGGAATCATGATGTGTTGGGGCGAACTGAGATAGTGTTGGAGGATTTGTGGCAAAAGTGTTGTGAATTAAAAAATACCTCTCCCTAACCCTCTCCTAAAAGGAGAGGGAAATATTCATTACTAAATCCGTGCAAACATAAAATCAAATGATGCTCCTTCTCCCTTTGGGAGAAGGCGGGGGATGAGGGTTTCTAAGATCGTAAACTCTCAATCTCTTTTAAAATCCAAATTTTAACTTGATCATTCTTAGATAAAGAAAACTCTAAAGCAGGCGAGTCACTTGATACATCAACATTTCCTTCATATGGGGAAATGATGAGTAATTTTTCATCAAAAAGCATAAAGAAGTTCCAATGGAATTTGGTACTGTGGATGATTTTTATCGTTCCCTTCTTATTCACTTTTTTATGGATGCCATCCAATTTTGTTTTACAGTTATTAATCTTAGTTTTTATATCCATAGGAGACTTATTGAAACGGCTAGCTATAATTTTAAGATGTTCATTATTGTTTTCATCAGGAAGGATAAATTCTAATTCACCTCCTTTTTTTAAAAAAGCTTCTAATGTCTTTGAATGACTAGATATCCATGAATCAAAATAATGGGTCACAATGGTAACTTTTTTATGATTTTGAAATAGAAGTTTCCAATTTTTATTCTTAAAAAAATCTTGAGTTTTCCAATCATTATTAAAATACGGTTTTACTTCATCTAGTGTTCTTCGAGCAATATCATCAATCAATTTTTCATCACGTTGATTTTCGAAGAAATCTGTTAATGATTTTAAGAGTAATAATGAAACAGATAGAATTATTAAAGTTGGAATCAATGCATTCGATACATCTTTTCCTAATGAGTAAAAAGTTTTTGACCATGAAAAAGGATCAGAACTCAGAAGATATGAGAAAAAGAAATAAAGTCCAATTAAAATTATTGCTGTAATAAAGCTAATAATTCCTAAAAATTTTTGAACTGTTTTTAAGAATTCTGAATTCATACGCCTCTTTATTAGATTGCATTTTTTTAGAGAGGCTATTTTATAGTCTTTAGTGTTTAATGCAATAAAGATTATAAAATAAAGGGCTGAATAATCAGCCCTTTATACTACGAAATTGGTTGAATTAACAACACATTAAAGCGCCGCAATTTGCTCCATATTCGCTTTAATCTTCGCTAATTGATCAGCAAACTCAGCAAGTTTCAATTTCTCACCTTCAACCACAGCAGCAGGTGCTTTCGCCACAAAACCTTCATTCGCAAGTTTAGTGGCAATTTGGTCATGCTGTTTTTGAACCTTGTCTAAGTCTTTTTGTAGACGACCCAATTCCGCTTTAGGGTCAATTAAGCCCTTCATTGGAACGAATACAGACACATGACCGACTACAGATGAAGAAGACAATGGCGGTTGTTCAGCATCTGCAAGGAAAGTAATGCTTTCAACTTTTGCCAATGCTTTAAACAACGGTTCAATACGAGCGATTTGTGCTTTTTCTGCATCAGTAGTGTTTTGAAGCAGAACAGGCAACAAGCGAGCATTACCTAGACCCATCTCACCACGGATGTTACGTACCGCACCAATCAAACCTTGCAGCCATTGCATATCTGCTTCAGCTTGTTCGTTTACTAATGCTTGGTCAGCAACAGGGTACTGTGCGAGCATAATCGTTTCGCCAGAAATGTTGAGTTTCGGCGCAAGTGTTTGCCAGATTTCTTCTGTTAAGTAAGGCATCAACGGATGTGCCAAACGTAAAGAGGCTTCCATTACAGAAAGAAGCACACGACGCACTTCAGCTTTACGTTCAACCGATACGTTTTCGTCATTCAGAACCGGTTTCGTCAGCTCGACATACCAGTCACAGTATTCATTCCAAATGAACTCGTAAATCGCTTGTGCAGCCAAGTCTAAACGATAGGTCGCAAAGGCTTGTTGAACCGCAGCTTCCGCTTTTTGTAGACGGCTGACAATCCACTGCTCAGGCAATTCCCAAAGGTCTTGACGAACGTCTTGACCAATTACTTGATCTTCGCAGTTCATCATTACGAAACGGGTTGCGTTCCAGATTTTGTTGGCGAAGTTACGGTAACCTTCAACACGCTTCATGTCGAACTTGATGTCACGACCGGTGTTGGCAAGCGCACAGAAGGTGAAACGAACCGCATCTGTACCGTAAGACTGAATCCCTTCAGGGAATTCTTTACGGGTCGATTTTTCAATCTTCGCTGCTTGTTTCGGATTCATCAAACCTGTGGTACGTTTTTGTACTAAAGTTTCAAGATCAACACCGTCAATCAAATCTAATGGGTCAAGCACGTTACCCTTAGATTTAGACATCTTCTGACCTTCGCCATCACGTACCAAACCGTGTACATACACAGTTTTGAATGGTACTTGTGGCGTGCCATCTTCATTTTTCATGAAGTGCATCGTAAGCATGATCATACGAGCAACCCAGAAGAAGATGATGTCAAAACCTGTCACCAATACATCAGTCGGGTGGAAAGTATTTAAGAAATAGTTTTCTTTGTCTTTCGCTTCGTCACCTGTCCAACCTAAAGTTGAGAATGTCCAAAGACCAGAAGAGAACCAAGTATCGAGTACGTCTTCGTCTTGGTTCAATTGAACGTCAGCAGGGATGTTGTGTTTCGCACGAACTTCATCTTCGTTACGACCCACGTAAACATTGCCTTCCGCATCGTACCAAGCAGGAATACGATGACCCCACCATAATTGACGCGAGATACACCAATCTTGAATGTTGTTCATCCACGCCATGTACATGTTGCTGTACTGCTCAGGCACGAACTTGATACGACCGTCTTGAACCGCTTCAATCGCAGGTTTCGCAAGTGGGGCAATCTTCACATACCATTGGTCTGTCAATAACGGCTCAACGATCACGCCTGAACGGTCACCGCGAGGTGGCTTCAATGTGTACGGTTGAATTTGATCTAACCAACCTTCAGCTTCGGCTTGAGCAACCAATTTCTTACGTGCTTCAAAACGTTCTAAACCAATATAGTCTGCAGGCGCAGGAATGGTTTTAGAAATTTGTTCGCCTGCTTTTGCGATGTATTCAAATTCAGCAAGAACTTCAGCATTTTTGTTGAAGATGTTGATGATTGGTAATTCGCAGCGTTTACCCACTTCATAGTCATTGAAGTCATGCGCAGGCGTGATTTTTACACAACCTGTACCGAATGCTTTGTCTACATATTCATCTTTAACGATTGGAACCGCACGACCTGTAATTGGCAGGATGATGTTTTTACCGACTAAATCAGCATAGCGTTCATCATCAAGCGCAACCGCAACTGCCGTATCACCTAACAATGTTTCAGGACGCGTGGTTGCCACAACGATGTAATCTTTACCATCGTGGGTACGAAGTGACTTATCTTCAAAGAAGTATTTGAAGTGCCACAGTGAACCTTGTTCTTCTTTATCAGACTCAACTTCTAAGTCAGACAAGGCAGTTTGTAATTTAGGATCCCAGTTTACAAGGCGTTTACCACGGTAAATCAAACCTTGTTCATGAAGCTTAACAAACACTTCTTTAACCGCATTGGATAAACCTTCATCCATGGTGAAGCGTTCACGTGACCAGTCTACAGAAGAACCTAAACGACGAATTTGACGGGTAATGTTACCGCCAGATTGTTCTTTCCATTCCCATACTTTTTCGATGAACTTTTCACGACCAAGATCATGACGGCTCACACCTTGCGCACCGAGCTGACGCTCGACAACCATTTGGGTTGCAATACCTGCGTGGTCAGTACCCGGTTGCCAAAGCGTATTTTTGCCTGACATACGGTTATAACGAGTCAAAGCATCCATGATGGCATTGTTAAAACCATGACCCATGTGCAAGCTACCAGTGACGTTTGGTGGCGGAATCATGATACAGAAAGACTCGCCTTTTTCAGACGGTTTGAAGTAACCGCGCTCTTCCCACGTTTGGTACCATTTTTTCTCGATTTCGGTCGGATCGTAAGTTGTAGCAATATTTTGCGCTGAATCAGTCATAGTTCGAACAGATCAAAAGTAGATAAAAAATTGCATCTATTGTAGCAAAAAAAATGGCGACTTAGGCAGCCTGAATCATTGGCTTGTTTAAGCAATTGGCATCTGCACTTACTCGTCGTATGATGTAGGCAAATAACAATGAGCAAAGTTCGCAGAACAACGACGAAAAAAGCGAGAACAACAATGACCTATTCAATCGCACTAAAATTAAGCCCAGCTACCTATCAGCGTTTTCAGCAGTTACATCAACAGTTTAACCAGGGTAATCCGCACAGTCTGGCCAAGCCTTTAGGCGAGGTGCTGTCACATATTTCCTGTGAAATTGTTGATCAGGTGTTTGGCGAAATTGCCCGGACCAGCAGCTCGCCCGACCGTGAATCGGAAAAAATTGTGCAGCAGGTGATGGACACCGTGCAAAAATATATGCCGTGGTCAGTGTCATTTTTTGGCAATGACCGTCTGGTGCCGATGGTGAATTATCTGCAACAGAAAACCTATGAAAAAGAGGGGCAGGCCTATGTGGCCTATCCGGTCGATAATGTGCTGATTAAAGAAACCTTGGGTTGTGTCGAACAAATCCGGCAGGGCAATAGTGCCTATATCCAGCCAGCCTTTCGGGCTTTTACCCAGATTGTCGATCAGGGCGTGACCAGTCTGGTCCGCGAGCCAAAGAAAATGCTGAAGTTTAATTTTATGGTCGATAAAACCCTGACCGGGGTGATTCAGCTGACTACCCAGCTTGGCTATAAGCGGCTGGAAAAACTCGGCACCCAGTTTGATACCCGCATAACGGAACAGTATTTCAATCATTTTCTGGGCTTTGTGGGCAATGACCCGCAGCCAGAGCGCGGTTACACTGATATTCATCACAACAAATGAACGTATAGAGGGACAGATTCATGGCCAAGCAGGATTTAACAGGAAAAGTGGTGTGGATTACCGGGGCATCTTCCGGATTGGGCAAAGCCTTGGCCAAAGAATGTGCCTTGCAAGGTGCCGACGTCATTCTGACCGCACGCCGTTATGAAGAGCTGGAAAAGGTGCGCGTGACTTTACTGAACCCGGAACGCCATGTGTCAGTTTGTGCCGATATTACCGATGAATCACAGGTACGGCATGCTTATGCGCAGGTGTTAGCGGCCAAAGGCCGGATAGACTGGCTGATTAACAATGCCGGTCTTAGCCAGCGCGCGCTGATTCAGGACACCACCATGCAGACAGAACGTGCCATTATGGAAGTCGATTATTTCTCGCAGGTGTTCCTGACCAAAACCGTGTTACCGACCTTTATTGCCCAGAAATCGGGACGGATTGCCTTTGTCTCTAGTGTCGCCGGTTTGCTCGGCACCCAGTACCGTGCCTCTTATTCGGCGGCCAAAGCCGCAATTCATATGTGGGCCAACAGTTTGCGTGCGGAAGTGGCGCAAGATGGCGTCGAGGTTTCGGTGATTTTCCCCGGCTTTGTCAAAACCAATGTGTCCTTTAATGCCTTAAATGGCGAAGGCAAACCGCAGGGCCATCAGGATGAAGCGATTGAAAATGGTCTGGAGCCGGACCTGTTTGCCCAGACCACGGTCAGTGCCTTGCTGGCGGGAGAGGAATATATTGTGGTTGGTGGCGCCAAGGAAAAACTGGGGGTTTGGGTGTCGCGTTTATCGCCAAGTACGCTGTATAAAATGATCCGTAAAATGAAGGTGAAGTAATACGTTCCAGAGCATTTGACGAGATGAAGACAGATCAGGCCATCAGCTTATTTCTTGATGGCCGTCCCATAGGCAAACACTTCCACCATCCCACCTTGCATCCCCAGTTCGGTGGTGCTTAAACGCAGGCCTAAAATCTGGGTGGCGCCCATTTTCTCGGCTTCCAGCTTTAAGCGTACAATTGCTTCGCGGCGCGCACGTTCCACCACACTTTCATAACTGGTCAGGCGGCCACCGAGTAAATTCTGCACATTGGCAATTGCATATTTAAAGTAATCATGTGAAATCACCACATTGCTGCTGACCAGTTGGCCGGGTAGGTCAGTGCTTTTAAAGCGGCTGCTGTCGAGCTGGATATAGGCCAGTCGCTGTTCCTGTTCAGCCAGATATTGAAAATGCTTGCGTTCGTTATAGCGGCCAAAACCAAAGCCAACGGCAAACAGTACCGCAAAAATCAGCAGCTGCAGGAGCAATCCATCCATGACTTAGTCCTGTGCAGGGAAGGGATCAGGCAGTTTTGGCATGATTGGATCGACAATCACCGCCGTACCATAAACGAACAGTTCAGATGCACCCTGGGCAATGTTGGAAGTAGAAAAACGGATTCCGACAATGGCATTGGCACCCATGCTGCGCGCTTTGTCGATCATCCGGTTCATGGCTTCCTGACGCGATTCTTCCAGCAGTTCGGTATAGGCTGTCAGCTCACCACCGACAATATTTTTCAGTCCGGCCAGCAGGTCACGGCCGACATGCTTGCTGCGTACCGTACTGCCATATACCACATCAATTTGCTGGCGAATGGTGTGTCCGGGTACAGATTCCAAATTACTCAGTAACATGTGATGACCAATAACAATAGATTGATCATGAAGATAGAAAAACTGCGGGCAAAATGCAATCAAAAACATCTCTTTTGCCGTTTTATACGGGCAGATGTGCATCCAATCCTTTGGTGAGTCACTACAAGCAAAACAGGATTTCTTTGCTTTGCTCATCACTCTATCGAGCTACTTTTATTTAATGGATGATCCAGGCACATCATCAGGCAAAGAAAAAGCCAGTCAGCGCGAGGCTCACTGGCTTGATTATCAAGCGATAAGAATGAAATCACCCTGATGCTTGACGCTGCAACTCAGACAATCTTATTGCTGAGCAGCGCGGCGTTGTTCTGCCACAGACGGCTGCTGGGTCACTTGATCTGAAGTGTTGGCTTTCAGGCCGCCACCCAAGGTTTTGTACAGTTCCACCTGATTGTTCAGATTGGCCTGTTCCAGCAATAACAGCCCTTGCTCGGCTGCATAAGAGGCACGCTGTGCATCCAGTACGGTCAGATAGCTGTCAATGCCGGCACGGAAACGGGCTTCCGACAGACGATAGGTGGTATTGGTGGCTTCAACCAGACGGCGCTGTGCGGCAATCCGGTCACCAATATTTTCACGCACTGCCAAGGCATCATTCACTTCACGGAAAGCGGTCTGAATCGACTTTTCATAATCTGACAGCGCAATCTGCTGATCGGTTTCTGAAATGCGGATATTGGCCTGACGTGTGCCCCAGTCAAAGATTGGAATATCCAGACTTGGACCAATTGACCAGACAAAGTTACCTGATTTGAACAGGTCACTTAAATCGGCCGAGGCATAACCGGCGGAACCGGTCAGGCTGATGGTCGGGAACAGACGGGCACGCGCTGCGGCAATGTTGGCACCTGCGGCAGACAGACGGTATTCCGCTGCACGAACATCGGGACGGTTTACCAGCAGATCACTTGGTAAGCCCGCACCAATTGCCGTATTGGAGGTAATGCGGGTAATGCGCTGTGCCGGCAGCAGATTGGCCGGAACCGGTTGACCCACCAGCAGATTCAGCAGGTTTTGTGCCTGCGCCACCTGAGTCTTATAGTTAGCTACATCATTACGCGCGGTTTCGACTGAAATTTGCGCCTGACGTACCGGCAGTTCGCTGTCGATGCCAACGTCAAAACGTTTTTTGTTCAGGTTATACGATTCAAGCTGGGCCTTTAAAGTTTGCTCGGCCAGTTTCAGGTTGGCATTGGCAAAGGAATAGCTGAGCCAGGCCTGAGACACCTGACCAATCAGGGCAATTTGCGTGGCATCACGGGCACTTTGGGTGGCCAGGAAATTATCCAGTGCATTGTCACGCAGGCTACGGACCCGACCCCAGAAATCCAGCTCATAGGCGGTGACCCCTAAACCTACGTTATAGGAGGTGCTTGGGCCACGACCCTGATTGCTCATGGTGTCCTGACGTAACACGCTGCCACTGGCGCCAATGGTCGGTAACTGGTTATTTTCAGTAATCTGGTACTGTTGCTGGGCACGCTGGATGTTCAGCGCCGCAGTACGTAAATCACGGTTATTGGTCAAGGCCAGATCCAGCACCTGTAGCAGGCGCTGATCGGCAAAGAAATCTTTATAACCCTGTTCTGCAACAGAGCTTCCGGAAGCATTGCTATAGCTGCTCGGAATATTCGCCTGAGCAACCGGCTCTGGCCCGCGCATACTCTGACAGGCTGTCAAAGCAAGCGCAAGGGCAGAAACCGCAATACCACGGCCTGTAAGAGACCATAAGTTTTGCATCACGATACATGCTCCTGATGATTTTGTTGTTTTGGTTTGTATTTAAAGATACTTCGAATCCACACGTAGAATACCGGGATAAAGAAGATACCCAACAAGGTCGAACTGATTACGCCGCCCAGAACACCATAACCGACCGAGTGCTGGCTACCTGCACCTGCACCTGAAGACAGGGCCAGCGGCAGTACACCAAAACCGAAGGCTAAAGTGGTCATGATAATTGGACGTAAACGCATTTTTGCCGCATGTAAAGTGGCTTCAAACAGGTCTTCACCTTTTTCCTGCAACTCTTTGGCGAATTCGACAATCAGGATCGCGTTTTTCGCAGACAGACCAATCACCGCAATAATCGCCACCTGGAAGTAGATGTTATTCGACAGGTTCGGGTTCTGGAACAGCACCATCCCGCTGAAGGTCAGGAACAGGGCACCGACAATACCTAATGGTACGACCAGTAATACCGAGAACGGAATTGACCAGCTTTCATACAGCGCTGCCAGACACAGGAAGACAATTAACAATGACAGGGCATACAGGAATGGTGCCTGATCACCCGATTCACGTTCTTCCAGTGACAGACCGGTCCATTCATAGTCGAAACCTTGCAAGCCCATGTCTGGCAGCTTGGCAATAATTTCTTCCATGGCCACCATCGCATCACCCGAGCTGACGCCAGGCGCTGGTGTACCCTGAATGTTCATGGAGGATACGCCGTTATAACGCTCTAAACGTGGTGAACCATAAGTCCATTCACCGGTTGCAAAGGCCGAGAATGGTACCATTTCGCCGCGGTTATTACGTACATACCATTGATCGAGGTCTTCCGGCATCATACGTGAGCCTGCTTCACCCTGAACATAGACTTTCTTGACACGACCGCGGTCGATAAAGTCATTGATGTACGAACCACCCCAGGCCATGCCCATGGTGCTGTTAATTTCAGCAATACTCACGCCCAAGGCACCGGCCTGCGCATGGTCCACAATCACGCGGTACTGTGGTGTATCTTCCTGACCATTTGGACGAACCCCGGCCAGACGTGGATCTTTGGCTGCTTCACCTAAAATGATGTTACGTGCCATGGTCAGTTTTTCATGACCCTGACCGCTGGCATCTTTCAGCTGCAGGTTAAAGCCGGCACTCACGCCCAGTTCAGGCATGGCAGGCAATTGCAGTGGCATGATGTAAGAAGCATCTTTAACAATCATGTTCAGTGCCATACCACGCTGGATAATCGCACCGACCTGAGATTCTGGCGAAGTACGTTCTGACCAGTCTTTCAGCTTAATGAAGGCCAGACCTGCGTTTTGTCCAACCCCGGTGAAGGAGAAGCCGGCCACACTAAACACAGACTCGACATGCTCTTTCTCATTTTCCAGGAAGTAGTTGGTCATGGTGCTGATGACTTTGTCAGTCCGTTCCAGACTGGCATTTGGTGGCAATTGCACCAAGGTCATCACCACACCTTGGTCTTCATCCGGCAGGAATGAAGATGGCAGTTTCTGGAATAACAGCACAATCACAACCAGCACTGCACCGTAAATAATTCCGGAGAAAATCTTGCTGTGGGTCATACGGTTCACACCGCCCTGATATTTCACCGACATCTTTTCAAAGCTGCGGTTAAACCAGCGGAAGAAACGCGCAAACAGACCGTTGCTTTCCGGCTTGTTCGGATCATGCTGTTTCAGCATGGTCGCACACAGGGCTGGGGTAAAGGTTAAGGCTACAATCAGCGACAGTACCATCGCGGTGACCAGGGTCACCGAGAACTGACGATAAATCACCCCGGTCGTACCACCGAAGAATGCCATTGGTACGAATACCGCAGACAGCACCGAGGTAATCCCGATTAACGCACCGGAAATCTGTTTCATTGACTTTTCAGTGGCTGCCACAGGGTCGAGATGTTCTTCGACCATGACACGTTCCACGTTTTCCACCACGACAATCGCGTCATCGACCAGCAAACCAATCGCCAGAACCATCGCAAACATGGTCAGGGTGTTAATCGAGAAGCCGAACATGTTGATGACGGCAAAAGTCCCCAAGACCACCACCGGTACAGCCATGGTTGGAATAATGGTAGCGCGCCAGTTCTGCAGGAACAGGAACATCACCAGGAATACCAGAATAATCGCTTCAATTAAGGTTTTAACAACACTCTTAATCGACAATTCAATAAATGGTGTGGTATCAAAGCCCAGCTGATCGACCATCCCTTGCGGGTAGTTTGGACGTAACAGCTTTAAGCGCTCTTCAACGGCTTGGGCGGTATCCAGCGCGTTGGCACCGGTTGCCAGTTTAATCGCAACACCACCGGCAGGTTTGCCGTTGAATTTGGAATCAAACTGATAGTTGTCTGCACCGAGTTCTACACGGGCCACATCACCCAGACGCACCTGTGCACCTGAAGCAGTATTTTTCAGGAAGATATTGCTGAACTGTTCTGGGGTTTGCAGCAGGCTTTGTGCCGTTACGGTTGCGTTGAGCACCTGACCTTCTACGGCTGGTGCACCACCTAGCTGACCGACAGCGACCTGGGCATTCTGGGTACGAATGGCAGTGGCAATATCACTTGGTGTAACTTGCAGGCTGGCCATTTTGGCGGGGTCCAGCCAGATGCGCATTGCATAGGAACCACCAAACACCTGCACTTCACCGACCCCGGCCACACGGCTTAAGGGTTCGGAAATATTGGAGTTAACATAGTCTTTAATGTCATTTGCCGACATGCTGCCATCAGGCGAATAGAAGGCCAGAACCTGCAGGAAGCTGGCGCCTGATTTAGTGACCCGTACCCCTTGACGCTGGACATCTTCCGGCAGCAGGGCAGTAGCAGACTGTAATTTGTTCTGTACCTGAACCTGGGCGATGTCAGGATCGACGCCTTGTTCAAAGTTCAGTGCAATAGATGCAGAACCGTTACCGGCACTGTTCGATGAAATATAACGCAAGCCATCGAGACCATTCATCTGCTGTTCAATAATCTGGGTCACTGTGTTTTCAACTGTTTCAGCCGAAGCACCCGGATAAGTCGCAGAAATGGTGACCGTTGGCGGCGCAATGGTCGGATACTGGGCAATGGGCATATTGGATAGGGTTAGAATACCCGCCAACATGATCACCAGTGCAATCACCCATGCAAAAATCGGGCGATGAATAAAAAATTGAGCCATTGAAGTCTACCCCTTATGTATTTGAAGTAGCTTTTTGTTCAGCCTGAGCATCCGCCTGATCTGCTGGTTGTTTTGCCTTATCTGATGCAGCAGGTTGCTGGGCACCTTGTGGCGCGGCAGCTTGCGGTTGATATGGTTTGGCTACCACTTTCTGTTCCGGCTTGACTTTGGCAATGCCTTCTACAATAACTTTGTCACCGGTTTGCAGACCTTCAGTCACAATCCAGTCTTTGCCCTGAATACCGGCAGTGGTTACTGGACGTGGTTCAACCACGCCTTTGGCATTGACCAGCATCGCCATGGCCTGACCGGTTGGGGTGCGGGTAATGGCAGCTTGCGGAATCAGCACGGCATTTGGAATTACCCCTTGCACAATTTGTGCAGTGGCAAACATGCCTGGCAATAACAGATGGTTTGGATTCGGGAATACTGCACGTAAAGTCACGGTACCCGTATCCGGATTAACGCTGGCATCGGAGAATGCCAGACGGCCTTCAACCGGATAATAGCTGCCGTCTTCCAGTTTCAGCTTGACTGTGGTGTTGTTACTGCTGTTTAAATCACCTTTACTCAGCTGCTGGCGTAAACGTAGCAGTTCAGCACTTGACTGGTTGATATCCACATAAATCGGGTCCAGACGCTGAATGGTCACTAACGGTTCCTGCTGGCTGGCAGTCACTAATGCACCTGCAGTCACGGTAGAACGGTTGGTCTGACCTGAAATTGGTGCACGTACGGTTGAATAACCCAGGTTAATTTCTGCATTGCGCAGTTCGGCACGGGTGGCCGCGACATCTGCTTCAGCCAGTTTCACCTGCGCCACAATGTCATCATATTCCTGTTTGGAAATGGCATTACTGCCCACCAATTGACGATAACGGCCTTCTTTGACACGTAAGACGTTCAGATTGGCCTGCTGACGTGCCAATGCTGCACGGGCGCTATCCACTGATGCACGGTTGGTCCGTGAATCAATTTCATATAAGGCCTGACCTTCACGTACATAGCTACCTTCGGTAAACAGACGTTTCTGCACCACACCGCTGGTTTGCGGGCGAACTTCAGAAATTTCAAAGGCAGTGGTACGGCCGGAAAGTTCAACAGACTGCTCGACACTTTGTGGCTGTACAACAATCACTCCAACTTCTGTTGGAGGCATTTGCTGCTGGGCTGCAGCTTGCTGCGCATCATTTGGATCTTTGCTACAACCCACAAGCGCGATGCTTGTGGCCAATGCGCAAGCAGTGAGGGCAGGGGCCCAAAGCTTTGCAGACATCATTCTTCCACCTCAATTAGATTTTTATCTATCTAAAAATTATTCATTGGTTTGCGCTGGCTGTACTTGATCAAGATCAGATAAAGCAGCGTGATCCAGATAAAACTTATGCTCCAGCCTGACAGGACATCTGAGGGAAAATGTACGCCAAGATACACTCTTGAAATTCCCATCAGCAACATCCACATAACAGTACATATTACAATGGCTTTATGTGCGGGATGTTGCATTGACACATAAATTGCAAGACAGCCCAGCGTTGCGGCATAAAAACTGTGTGCGCTGGGAAATGAGGCACCATAGCTATTGACCAGATGATACATTTCTGGCGGGCGCTCTCTTGCAATCAGATACTTGAGTATCCAGGCAGTGGCAAAACTCCCCATTAGTCCAATGCTGACCAGCACGATATTTGCATATTCCTTCTGCCTGGCCAGATACAGGCACCAAAGACTGGATAAAAATAATACAAATGGCATGCCACCAATGACAGATAACCCCGTCATTAGTGAGTTCAACATCTCGTTACGGTGCTGGCTGAACCAGTCTACAATTGCCGAATCAAGGGCAGTGAGCGCTGGAACATAAAGCATTAACACGCTGAAAAAACACAACAAACCACCGAGATAAAGCAAAAAATTAGGCATGCCGAAATCCTGGTTAGTTTAGCTGATCCGAGCGCAGTCCGGTAATGGATTAAAGTGTACTCGCCAGTACACTTCATTTCAAGCCTGTATAAATTATGCTAATTTCTTTTTCAATTCTTTTTAACACATGACAAAATAAATTAACAAATTCCTTAATGATGACCCTTGGCCGGGCCAGATTGCTCTTCAACTTCAACAGGTTGCTTGGGTGGCCAGAAAAAGTCACTTGGTCGGGTCAAGAAATGGGTCATGACCAGTTTGGCCAATGGCTTCCACTGTTCAAAACGTACCCGACGTGCGCGCAGGGCCACAATAATGGTGAGGGTGAAGCTGACAAATAAGTTGGTCAGGCCAATTAACAGCACACCCAGGAAAGACACAATAATCAGGCCAATTTCTGGACTGCCGTTGACGTTCATCAAGCCCTGAATAAAGTTGGCCGAGGCAAAGGCAATATGCCGGATATCTAAAGGCAGACCCAGAATATAACCAATTGTGCCCATACTGCCGAGCATAATCCCGAACAGGAAATTACCGGCCAGTGCACCCAAGTTCCGTTCAATATAGGCGGCAAAACGGTCCAGCCGTTCCTGACTCATCCATTTTTTCAGTTTGGCATGCGCCTGTAGCCGTGGCCCGACTTTGCGATACACCGCCATGTTATCGAAGTAACCGGCAATCAGGCCCGATAAAAACAGACATACCCCGGCAATGGCCGCGTGTGGAATTGCCAGGGAGGTAAACGGATTCAGGTCATGCAGCATTTTACTGGCTTTGGCATGATTCATTAAAGGCTCATGCAACGCCGCATCCCACATAAAGGCAATTAGGGCGGCCACCGGAATGGCAATCGAGATATTGCCCAGAATGGCAATAAACTGGGTCCGGATAATATTGATAATCAGCGCAGCCAGCTCGGCAATTTGCGCCATTTTCGAGCCTTTGCGATGCTGTACGGTCGAGGCCAGTGCGGCAGCGGTCATCGCCGGCTGTTTGGTGGCCACAGTAAAGTGCAGCACATGAATCAGCATAAAACCCAGCGAGTAGTTCATGCTGTTAATAAAGGCCTGCATCAGCGGCGCCAGGGTTAAACGTGCCGCCAGCACCTTGAGGGTGGCCATGGTGGCAATAATGACCCCGGCACCGGCAGCCGATTTATACATTTCCAGAAAGCCGGCCTTGTCGGTACTTACATAATGTTCACCGGTTTTGCTTGCATTTTCAGTCACCTGCAAGGCCATCAATTCACTGTTGGTGGCCAGCAGGGAGCGGACACTGCGTTCGCTATACAGCGCGGTGGTAATATCGACCAGCAACTCGCCCATGGCGCTATAACGCACATCATCTTCTTCAACAATCAGGTTCAGCAGCAGTTCAATCCGGTCCAGACACTGTTCCAGTAAAGACAGTAAATAGGTCAGGCTGACACTGACCCCAATCCGTTTGGTGGCCCGGCGAATTTTATGGCTGACGTCACGGCACTGGTCAATCATCACCAGCGCCTGTGACGCATCTGGTGGAATTACTGCTTCAAATTTGTCGGCACTTTGATGCAGGTTTTTATACTGCACAATGAAATCGTTGATTTCACGGTTCTGCACTAAAAATGGCGATTCGTATTCGGTCAGTTCCGGATGGGCATTAATAAATTCCGGGTATAAACCAATTCCGCTGACCCGATAGGACAGTACAGTAATGGCTTTAATGATTTCCTGACGAATCAGTTTTTTATCATCCTGATTACGATGGCCCTGATTGAGCAGGCGAAACAGCTGCTGCCACTGCTGATCTTCAATATCATCCAGCCAGTATTTATCGCTGCGCTGATGGAAAATGCGGCGCAGCAAGTCCTGCAGCTGGCTCTGATCATTAATCAGCGGTAAAAAATGCGCTCCTAGGCGCTGGAACAGCTGGCTCCAGAAACCATCTAAAGACAGGATGCCAGTATCGGCATACAGGCTGGTCTGTTTGTACTGGCTAATTAAGCAGAGCACAAAACTTTGTAAGGTATTGGCGGCATTGGGCGTAATCAGCAGGGCATGTAAAAAGGCCTGAAACTTTTCTTGTATTTCTTCGCTATTTTCGGTGTTGGCTGGTCGAATACGGTTGACCAGCTCAATGAGCAGTTGCTCGTCAAGATCAGCGGGCGTGGTTTCCAGCTGATCCTGCATGTTCAGGAATAGGTCATAAAATTTTATATGCATAGGCAAGGATGAAGCTATTTATTGAATTCGGTGCAGGGCCAGCTTGGCCAGATTGACCAGGGCCTGACGATAGATTGTATCTGGCAAGGCATTTAAGGCCGCAATTGCGGCTTCGGTTTCTTCCGTGGCACGTTGCTGGCAATAATCCAGTGCACCAGAGGTCTGTACAATCTCGATAACCTGCGCCAGGTCGGAGGTTCCGCCCGTAGCAATACTGCGGCGGATAATTTCATGTTGCGCACCACTGGTATTTTTCAGGGCGGCAATTAAAGGCAAGGTCGGTTTACCTTCCATCAGGTCATCGCCGATATTTTTACCCAGGGTTTCAGCATCTGAGGTGTAATCCAGAATATCGTCAATGATCTGGAAGGCATTACCAAAATGGCCGGCAAAGACACGTAACGGTTCACGGTATTCCGGCTTGCCGGTTAAAATGGCGGCACCTTCGGTGGCCAGTTCAAACAGGCGCGAGGTTTTGCCGTGAATAATATCTAAATAAGTCTTTTCGGTGGTGTCCGGTTGATGCTGTGATTGCAACTGTAGTACTTCACCTTCGGCAATTTCACAGGTACCGGTCGAGAAATCTTTCAGCAAGGTCATGTTGTTTAAATCGACCAGCAGATCAAAGGCGCGCGAAATCAGAAAATCACCGACCAATACGGCGGTCTGGTTATTCCAGGTGGCATTGGCGGTTGGACGACCACGACGCAAGCCGGATTCATCGACCACATCATCATGCACCAGGGTTGCGGTATGCAGCATTTCAATAATCGCCGCCAGTCTGCGCGCCTGTTCCAGATCTTCTGCGCCGCAGGCTTTGGCCGCCAGTAAGCACATAATCGGACGCATACGTTTGCCGCCGGCTTCCACCACATGCTTGCTGACCGCCATAACCAGTGCGACTTTTGAGGTAATGCCTTCATTAATAAACTGATCCATCGCGGCAAAATCGGAAGCAACAGGCGCGAGAATATCTTGCTTAAAGTCGATGGTCATGTGAAAGAGAACCTCAATTGTGTCAAGTAACAACGATAGTGTAACAATGAAAAACGTCTGGACAGGAAATCTGCAATCTGCGGTGCGGCCATTGTGGTTGTCGTTATGAAGTACGAGGCAATGGTCTGCTTTCCTGTTCGTGCTGGCGCTAATGGCCTCCCGGTGACAGGCAGCGGTGATAGCATCAGCATGCTGGCGTTTTCGATTCTAACAAGCAATTTGATTAGATCAATGAAAAATGTAGGGTTTTGACCATTTTTGTTGCTTTTCGTTGCATGTTTATAAAATAAACAGCGGGCTGATGCAATATTTTGGCTAAATCTCTTGTTGTTTGCAGCGTTATCCCTTAAAATCTCTGCCCTTGTATAACCCCAGTGGCGTTCGTTTTAAGATCGGTATATCCCTTTACCGGCACGACGACACGGGCATGTTTGGAGTACATTATGTACGCAGTAATCCAAAGCGGTGGTAAACAGCACCGTGTAGTTGAGGGTGAAACCCTTAAAGTTGAATTATTGAAAGCTGAAACTGGCGCAACCATTACGTTTGATGACGTATTAATGCTTGTAAACGGTGATAGCATTCAAATCGGTGCTCCAGTTGTAGCTGGCGCTAAAGTAACTGCAGAAGTGGTTGGCCATGGCCGTCACGACAAAATCCGCATCATCAAAATGCGTCGTCGTAAGCACTACCGTAAGCAACAAGGTCACCGTCAATGGTTCACCGAGTTGAAAATTACTGGTATTTCAGGCTAATCACTAGGAGTAATGAGACATGGCATCTAAAAAAGCCGGTGGTTCTACTAAGAACGGTCGTGATTCGAATCCTAAGATGTTAGGTGTTAAAGTTTACGGTGGTCAAACTGTAACTGCAGGTAACATCATCGTTCGTCAACGTGGTACAGAATTCCACGCTGGTGCAAATGTAGGTATGGGCCGTGACCATACTTTATTTGCTACTGCTGACGGCGTAGTAAAATTCGAAGTGAAAGGTCAATTTGGCCGTCGCTACGTATCTGTTGAATAAGATTCAATAGAACAAAAACCCACAGTTTTCTGTGGGTTTTTTTATGCATGTCGCATCGGTAAAGAGAGCAACCCTGATCTTCATGATGATGGATAAAAAAGAACATTTGATATTAATAAACATACAAAACTTCTTATTTTCTCTAAATTTAGGCACTTTATTTGGTTTAAGATGAGTCCATGAATACATTGCGATATGCAACAATAAAAGGTGAATCTATGAAAATGCTTCGTCAAACCGTGTGTGCTATGGCATTAGGTGCTGCAACGCTGGCACCAGTGATGAGTACGACTGTGTATGCTGCGCCTGTGGCAGCATCGGAGCAGCAAGCCACTGCCAATCTGGTCAAACAATTGAGTCATATTAAAAGTATGACCGCCAACTTCGAGCAGACCACCAAAACCAGTGGCAAAGCGCCTAAAAACAAGGGCCTGACTGCCCAGCATATGAATCAGGAATTTAAAGGCGTAATGAAAGTGGCGCGCCCGGGTAAATTCTATTGGGAAACCACCAGTCCGGCCAAACAGACCATTGTGACCTCAGGGAAAACTGTCTGGATTTATGACCCGGACTTGCAGCAGGCCGTGCGTCAAAACCTGGATGAGCAGGTTGCCAATACGCCAGCACTGTTATTATCGGGCAATACCAACCAGATTATGCAGTCATACCGGGTGACCCAGCCAAACAAAGGCAAAACCTATTACACCCTGTATCCAAAAAGTGATGACGGTGCTTTCCAGAGTCTGACCATTAGTTTCGGTGCCAACAAAGCACCAAGCCTGATGATTCTGGAAGATTCTTTAGGTCAAACCACCTATGTACGTTTTAACAATGTGAAGGTGAACCCGAACATTGCCAACTCGACCTTTAATTTCACCCCACCAAAAGGCACAGATATTATTGATCAATAAGGGGTGCTGATCATTTCTTAAAAAAGATTTTATCTGTGAAAGCAAAACATAAAGGAGCCATTTTAATAGCTCCTTTATTTTTAGGTGAATAATCGCCCAATGACAGGATTGAACGGAAAGTCAATTGAGCGAGTTAGGTCATGCGGACATGCATGAAATGGCAATAAAAATTGCCCTCCCTGAAAACGGTTAAAAATCAACCAAAAATAAGGGTTAACCAGAATCACGGCTGATCTGTCTGCTTTTGCTCTGTGAAAGAATCCACAATTTCTGTGGATAAATCTTGGGATAATTTATTTTTCCCGTTGAATGGGCCGCAGATGCACGATTAGGGTGCAGTCAGGATTTGATTTTATTTTAAAATTATCATTATGAATTTTAATGGAATATTATAAATTTTGGTATGTACCGCTGCGGATGGTTTTTGGTTGATTTTTCATTTTTTATCGCAGGTTACAGAACTGCTCTAGGATCGAACAGCAGGAGTTTTATATAGTGGTAAATAGCTAAATTGAGCGTATACAACGCCTTTGCGGGGTGAAAACTGCTGAAAATTACAGCATGAACATAGGGGAAATGCAATGCAACATCTGAAATCAAATCTGCTCACCACGACCATCGCACTGACCACGGCATTAATGTTAAGCGCCTGTCAGCCGAAGCAGGATGCCGCACCTCAGGTGGAGGCCGAGCAAAGTCAGACTCAGGCAGCTGCCATTCCCGTGATTCAGGCCAAAGTGGTGCCGGTGGAACTGAAACAGCAGCAGCGCTGTGATGAAGAGGGCTGTACCGAATACGATATTCAGACGGTCAATACCAATGTGCCGTGGATCAATGCGTATTTTATGCAGCGGATTAAAAAGGCTGACCCGATTGCATTTAGTGAAGATGCCGCTTCTACTGCGTCAGCATCGTCAGCATCGTCAGCATCGTCAGCATCGTCAGCATCGTCAGCATCGTCAGCATCGTCAGCATCGTCAGCATCGTCAGCATCGTCAGCATCAGAGGCCAATAGCACAGAGGAGCCTAACCGTCTTAGCCTGAGTTCTACCTATGTACGTTATATTGGCCAGCATGGCCGTCTGGCTACCTTTAGCATGCAAAGCTATAGTTATCCGGCCGGGGCGGCGCATGGTATGCATCATCAGGAATTTGTGACCTTTGATTTAAACAGCAAGAAACGTCTGGCCTTGCAGGATATTCTACTGCCGAATAGTGAAGCCAAACTAGTACAAGAACTGTTTAACCATAATTACAACTGGCTGAATGAGCACGACATCCAGCGTGACAAACTGCGACTGAGTGACAATTTTTATTATGGCGCCAATGGGCTGGTGTTTGTCTATCCATTGTATGAGCTGGCTTCCTATGCAGAAGGCATGCCGGAACTGGAGCTGCCGTATTATGCGGTGGACAAACTGATTAAAGCTGAATATCTGCCAAGTTTGCCGAAGTATCCGGCCCAGTAAATTGTGAAAAAACTGCGCCAGATTGCTGTAATAAGCCCCAGCCGTGAAGCGGATTACTGTATTTTTTAACCCGAAGCGCTTACACTATAGCCAGTTTTTTTCTTTACAAAAGATTGGCTATGATCGACCCGAAATTACTCAGAAATAATATTGAGGCTGTAAATTTAGCCTTGGCAAAACGTGGTGTGCAACTCAATGTAGAAGAATGGGCATCATTGGAAGCTCGCCGTAAAGAAATCCAGTCCAAAACGGAAGCTCTACAGGCCGAGCGTAATGCCGGTGCCAAACAGGTCGGTCAGATTAAAAAAGCCGGTGGTGATGCTTCAGAAATCATGGCACGTATGTCAGCCATTGGTGATGAAATTAAAGCAGCCGAAGTGGCTTTAAATGAATTACAGGCGGAAATTGAAACCAAATCACTGACTATTCCTAACCTGCCACATGAATCTGTGCCGGAAGGTAAAGATGAAGCCGATAACGTGGAAATCCTGACCTGGGGTACACCACGCGAATTTGATTTTGAAATCAAAGATCATACCGACTTAGGCGAATGGATGGGTGGTCTAGAATTTGAAACCGCGACCAAGCTGACCGGTTCTCGCTTTAGCGTTTTAAAAGGGCCATTGGCGCGTCTGCAACGTGCTTTAACCCAGTTTATGCTGGATACGCATACCCTGAAAAATGGCTATACCGAAGCCTATGTACCGTACCTGGTCAATGCCGATTCTTTACGCGGTACCGGTCAATTACCAAAATTTGAAGAAGACCTGTTTAAGCTGCAAGGTGAAAAAGAGTTCTATTTAATTCCAACCGCGGAAGTGCCAGTCACCAACTTTGTCCGTGACGAAATTATTGATGCGGACCGTTTACCGCTGAAATATGCTGCGCATACCCCATGTTTCCGTAGTGAAGCTGGTTCTTATGGTCGTGATACGCGTGGTTTAATCCGTCAGCACCAGTTTGATAAAGTAGAAATGGTGCAAATCGTTAAACCTGAAGATTCTATGCAGGCACTGGAAGAGTTGACCGGTCATGCAGAAGGCATTTTGCAGGCGCTGGGCTTGCCGTACCGTAAAATCATCCTGTGTGGTGGTGATATGGGCTTTGGTGCGACCAAAACCTATGACCTGGAAGTGTGGGTGCCAAGTCAAAATACCTATCGTGAAATTTCTTCGTGTTCTAACATGGGGGATTTCCAGGCGCGTCGTATGAAAGCGCGTTATCGTGCTGACCAGAAGAAAACTGAATTTGTCCATACCTTGAATGGTTCAGGTCTGGCGGTTGGACGCACCTTATTGGCCGTGATGGAAAACTATCAGCGCGCGGATGGCTCAATTGAAGTGCCTGAAGTGATACGTCCGTACATGGGTGGTGCAGAATATATCGACTAAATTCAGGTCGATGTACAGGATGCACCAATTTGTGCACAAAATTTGCTTAAGACAATCAGAACTAAATTACTGAGGTAGTGTGTGGATATTTTTCCAATCTCGTTAAAGTTGCAACAGCAACGCTGTCTGATTGTCGGTGGCGGCCATATTGCCTACCGTAAAGCCGGTTTACTGCAAAAAGCAGGCGCTATTATTGATGTGGTGGCGCCGGACATTGATGCCGCTTTACTGGAACTGGTTCAGCAGAGCCAGGGGCATTATGAGGCTGCTGCCTTCAATACTGAAATTCCGCTGCGCCAGTATCGTCTGGTGATTGCCGCCACTGATGATGCAGCAATCAACCGTCAGGTGTTTGAGGCCTGTGAAGCTGAAAATGTGCTGGTCAATAGTGTGGATGATCCGCCACATTGCCGCTTTATGGTGCCGGCTATTGTCGACCGTTCGCCTTTGCTGATTTCAGTGGCCACGAATGGTGCATCGCCGGTGTTGTCGCGCCAGATTCGCACCCAATTGGAAACCAGTATTCCGCATGGCATGGGCAAACTGGCGAGTTTTTCCGGTCAATGGCGTGCTGCGGTTAAGGCCAAAATCCAGAATCCGGATGAACGCCGGATTTTCTGGGAAAACCTGTATGCCAGTCCGCTTAAAGAGCAGGTCTTTAATGACAATCTGCAAGAAGCCAATCGTTTGATTGAGCAGGCCTTGCAGGAATGGACCACGCCAAAAGGCGAAGTGTATCTGGTCGGTGCCGGTCCGGGTGATCCGGAGCTGTTGACCTTAAAAGCACTGCGCTTGATGCAGCAGGCCGATGTGGTGATTTATGATCGTCTGGTGTCCGATCCGATTATGGAATTGTGCCGCCGTGATGCTGAAAAAATTTATGTTGGGAAAGCACGTTCCAACCATGCTGTGCCACAAGAGGGCATTAATGCCTTGCTAGTCAAGTATGCGCAGGAAGGTAAACGTGTTTGTCGTTTAAAAGGCGGTGATCCGTTTATTTTTGGCCGTGGCGGTGAAGAAATTGAAGAGCTGTTTGCTGCAGGAGTGGCTCTTCAGGTGGTGCCGGGCATTACCGCAGCATCGGGCTGTTCAGCTTATGCCGGTATTCCTTTAACCCATCGCAACTATGCGCAAAGCGTACGTTTCCTGACCGGGCATTTAAAAGAAGGTTCACCGGAACTGCCGTGGAGCGAGCTGGTCTATGAAAACCAGACTCTGGTGCTGTATATGGGACTGGTGGGACTGGAAAAAATCTGCCAGAAACTGATTGCCCATGGCCAGCGTCCGGATATGCCAGTGGCCTTGGTGTCTAAAGGCACCACACCGGAGCAGAAAGTGGTGGTCGGGACTTTGGCGGATATTGCATCTAAAGTCACTGAACATCAAATTCAGGCGCCCACCCTGACCATTATTGGTGAAGTGGTGAAGCTGCGCGAACAACTGCAATGGCATGAGCGAGGATAAAGCAACGCACTGCGTTGCCCGAGCGCAAGGCGAAGGCTGCGCCTGAGTAAAGAGGATAAAGCAACACAACGTGTTGCCCGAGCGCAAGGCGAAGGCTGCGCCTGAGTAAAGAGGACAAAGCAACACAACGTGTTGCCCGAGCGCAAGACGAAGGCTACGCCTGTCAAGTGGCAGCTATGATGAATCATGGTTGCCGGAGATGCAAAAGGGCAATACTGCGTAGCGCTTTAACCCTGACAGCATCCTTGTCCCATCAAGAAAGTTTAATTGCTTAAATCAACCAGATAGTGAGTAAAAAGTGATCCACGTTGTGTTATATGAGCCTGAAATTCCTGCCAATACCGGTAATATTATCCGGCTTTGTGCCAATACCGGTGCTCAGTTACATCTGGTCAAGCCCCTGGGTTTTGAGCTGGATGATAAAAAGCTGAAACGTGCCGGTCTGGATTACCACGAATGGGCGCGGATGCAACTGTGGGATTCAATTGAAGACTGTCTGGCCGATTTGGCCAGTAAAGGCGTAGGTGTGGATGCGGTGTATCCATTAACCACCAAGGGGACAGAAACCCCGCATACTTCGGATTTAAACCGTCCTGTGGCCTTGTTGATGGGACCAGAAACCCGCGGTTTGCCTGAGCATGTGCGTTTGATGTTCCCACAAGAGCACTGGATTCGCTTGCCGATGGCAGAAAATTCTCGCAGTTTAAACCTGTCGAATGCCACAGCGGTCATTGTCTATGAAGCTTGGCGTCAGCAGGGTTTCCAGCCTTTAAGCTAGGGCAGATCATCGCGAAGAATAAAAAACCAGGATCACTGATCTTGGTTTTTTTATCGCTATTTATTTTTTCAGTGAGCAGGATCAAGCCGTCAAAACTTGACCTGAAATGTGGAAACAAAAAAGGTGCCGAAGCACCTTTTTGAATGACTTAAACTTAGAGTTTATCGTCAAATTCATTGTGTTGTGGCGCAGGGTGTTTAAAGCCTTTGGTTTTATAACCCAGGTATAAAATACCGGCCATTGCCCACCATAAACCATATTTCAATGATGTTTCATCAACTTCAAGCCACAGTGCAAACACCGCGATAAAACCACAGAGCGGCACCACCACAAAGTTCAGAATGTCTTTAACATTGCGGGTACGGCCATCACGTAGCGCATAGCGTGAAATGACTGACAGGTTAACGAAACTGAATGCAGTCAGGGCACCAAAGCTGATCAGGGAAATCACGAAATCCAGATCCATAAAGCCCGCAGTTAAGGCCACCGCACCCACAATCAGAATGTTATAAGACGGTGTGAAGTTACGAGGGCTGATATGACCAAAGATTTTCTTGTTAATCACGCCATCACGGCCCATCACGTACATTAAGCGGGATACACCAGCATGTGCAGAAATACCCGAAGCCATCACCGTTACAATTGCAAAGGTCAGTACATAGGACTGGAACAGTGAACCACCCACCAGCATCAGAATTTCTGGCTGAGTTTCAGCAATATTTTTGAAGTAGCTGCCCGGTTCATTCGGGAAGTAAATCTGCATGAAGTAGGTGCTGACAATAAAGATGATCCCGGCAATTAACGCAGTCAGGAAAATCGCTTTTGGCAGGGTCTTTTCGGTATCTTTGGTTTCTTCTGCCAGCGAGCTTAACGAGTCAAAACCGGTGAAGGAGAAGCACAGTAAGGTAGCACCGGTAATCAGCGCACCGACTGAGGTCAGCTCATTCCAGAATGGTTCCAGGCTCCAGAGCTGATAACGCTGTTCGGCACTAATCGGGCCATCGGCATTAAAACCGGCCTGCAGTTTGGTAAATACCATCCAGGTAAAGATCGCGATGACCAGGAGCTGGATAAATACAATCAGACTGTTGAAGTTGGCGACAAAACGCGCACCGCGCAGGTTGATGCCGGTCATAAACGCGGTCAGCACAATGACCCAGACCCAATGATTGACATCCGGGAATAGCGCTTCCAGATAAATCACAGCCAGAATAATATTCACCATTGGCGACAGCAGGTAGTCGAGCCAGGACGACCAGCCCACCATAAAGCCGACATTGGGGTGAATGGATTTCTGCGCATAAGTATAGGCAGAACCCGAAGATGGGTAGCGGCGAATCATGTGACCATAGCTTAACGAGGTCAGCAAGATTGCAACCAAGGCAAAAATATACGAGGTGGGTACATGAAAATGACTTTCTTCCGATACTAAACCGAAAGTGTCAAATAAGGTCATTGGCTGAATATATGCTAAACCAATAATAATGATGTGCCAGAGCCCTAGCGTTTTTTGCAGTTTAGCTGCCGATTGAGTCCCAGAGATATTTGTCAACGGCGTTATCCTCTTAATCGTTGATCAAGGATCAGTCATGTTCCTAAGGATCGTTTGAGACGAACGATCCCCCCTATCAATAAAACAAAAGTCCGCCAATCTACTCCAAAATGGTTGCTTTTGTCAGTAACTTTTTCAGAAATTTTTAGCAGAAAATATGCCAATCATCTGAATAAATAAGAACTTTTTCTTGGGTATAGTAAAAGCCTGATGCTTAAAAAAACATCAGGCTTCTAGAAATTTTGGCTATATTCGCCTATTTGCTGGAAATTACCAAGCCTTTTTTAAGATAGATTTCAAATCTTCTAGACTGGCTTCTTTCGGGTTGTAAATGATCGAGCCATCGTTTAGGGCTTTTTCGGCCACTTCATCCAGCTGCGCTTCTGTAACCTTGCCGGTTTCACTCAAGGTGCGTGGCAATTTGGTCATGGTATACAGACGGTCGCGCATGGTCAGCAGGGTAGCAATGGCTTTATCGGCACGCAGATGCGCCGGAGTCTGGGCATAAATATCCGGGCCGGCCAATGGCAGCAGCAGTTCGGCAATTTTGTCGCCATTGACATCTTTGTTGTATTCCAGCACATACGGTAAGAACAGGTTCATGCACAGTCCATGCGGCAGATGCGCCACTGCACCTAAGGCATGACCGAGAGAGTGCACCAGACCCACCATCGAATTGGAGAAGGCAATACCAGCCATGGTCGAGGCCTGCGCCAGTTCCAGACGGCCATAGGCATCGCTTGGATTATCCAGCACTTTAAACAGGTTATTGCTGATTTTCTTGATCGCGGCGGTGGCATAGGCATCCGAAATCGGATTCGAGGCCATGCAGCTATAGGCTTCAACCGCATGGGTCATGGCATCCATAGCTGTCATTGCCGTTAAATGCGGTGGCAGGGTCTGGGTCATGCGCGGGTCCAGAATCGCGGCATGTGGCATCAGGTAATAAGAAGCGAATGGCATTTTGACATTCTTTTCAGTATCTGACACCACGGCGACCATGGTGACTTCTGAACCGGTGCCTGAGGTGGTCGGAATCACGAAGAAGGGCTTTAACGGTTTTGGCAGGTTGTGCGCACCGGAATATTTTAGCAGGTCATCGCCGCCTTCCGTCACCAGAATGTTGGTGGCTTTGGAGGTGTCAATCACCGAACCACCACCCACTGCAATAATGGCATCACAGTTGTGGTCACGATACAGCTGCGCGGCTTTACGTACCGTGTCCAGACTTGAATCCTGCGGCACATCATCAAAAATATAGCCAATTTCAGCATCGGTTGATTCAAAAGCCGCCTCAACCGGGGCCAGCAGGTTATTACCACGGACGCCTTTGTCGGTAATGATCAGCGGGCGTTTCGCACCTAAAGTCACCAATTCAAACGGAATGTGTTCCAGTGCGGCATTGCCGGCAATGACTTTGACTGGACAAAAAAATTCGTAATAAGGCTTCGCCATGTTATGCACTCCGTTGGAAATAGGACTGAGCCACTTTCAGGTAAATATGGGCAGCTCCGCTGAGTTTTTCTTTTAAGTTAAGTTCGGATGGGTATTGTTTGATGGCCAGCTCTGCCAGCAGTTTAGGCAAAATCAGGGCTTCCATTTTGTTCAGGCAACGCACCAGACGAATGGCATAAGACAGGTCACCATCGGCAATCATGCGGTCATGGGCAAAGGCCTGTGCCGTACTTTCCTGAAACGAGAACACCAAAAAGGCATGGGTCAGATGCTTGAAGGTAATGACCAGATCGGGTTTGCCATCCAGTTCAGGCAGCAGTTCGAGCTGATGATCTTCAGTCACCCGGGCAATGAACGCAGGTCCATTGGGAAACACTTTCATGGACAGGATAAAATTTGCGGGAAACTTTGCAACTTCCTGTTTTATTTCTTGATCGACCTGGCTTGCCATCACCAGACCTCTGCCAATCACATCCATCATGAGTTTGACATAGGCCTGTTGCAAAGCGGGCTTCACGGTTTTGCTTGAAATCACTCGCTGAGTCCCTTTGTTAACATCTATTATTAGGTTTAGAGTAAATACTCTAATTTATTTCTTATTCAAAAGTAAAGTCATTTAGGCTTGAATGGTTTGAACCTCACTAAAGTAACCACTGTGCTCTAAAGTTTCAATGATATCTCGGCATAAAGTTTCAAACGATGGATAGTCTGGGACTAAATCCTGAATGCGCACCATTTCCAGACCGGCATACCCACAGGGGTTAATGGTTTGAAAACCACTCAAATCACAGTCAATATTCAGCGCTAGTCCATGGTAACTACGGCCTTTGCGGATTTTAAAGCCCAATGAGCCAATTTTACGCTCCGCGACATAGACACCCGGCGCATCTGCTTTGGCATAAGCTTCAATGCCATATTTTTTGAGCAGCGCAATCATCAGGTTTTCGGCATACGATACCAGCGTGCGGACATTCCAGCCCAAACGGTTCAGGTCAAACAGGAAATACGCCACCAGCTGGCCCGGACCATGCCAGGTCACCTGTCCACCACGGTCGGTTTGTACCACCGGAATATGGCTGGGAATCAGAATATGTTCTGCCTTGCCGGCCTGACCTTGGGTCAGCACCTCATGATGCTGCAAAATCCAGAGCTCATCGGGGGTATTGGCATCACGCTGTTCAGTCAACTGCTTCATCTCTAAAAAGCGGTCTTGATACGGTGTTAATTGCGAATACTGGCGAATAATGAGGGTCGGTTTTTGAAGCGCATCGGTCACAGGCTGCGTCCTTAAAAATGAAATCTGCTGATGTGAATTATAATGATTCAGAATAGGAATAGGAGTATGCCTGCTTTAAATTACTGCGCTTGCACGGTACGCCATAAAAAAACACGCATGAAGCGTGTTTTTTTGAAACTTAAAGCGCGGTTTTAATCAGCGGGCAGGCAGCTAAATCGGCATAGACCGCATGTACCTGTTCCAGCTCCTCGAAACGCAGCTGTGCAGTAATCGAGTGGTATTTACCGGTACGCGACGGGGTCACGGTCATTTTGTCGCCATCAAAGTCCGGGAAGTGTTTCACGAAAATATCGTTCACCGCTTGACGCAGCTCTGCACCGGCCAGACCAATCAGTTTAATCGGGTAATCCATCGGAAAAACCCAAAGATGCTCTTGTAATTCACGAGAGGGAGTGCGGTCAATCATAATTACCTCAAAAGATTGAAAACGCCTGCAAGGCGCAGGCGTTTTGGCATTGCTACTTAAATGGGGATGGATTGATCCCAATTCAAGCCGCTGCTGACTTAGTCGTTTTCCAGGAATGAACGCAGGTGTTCAGAGCGGGAAGGGTGACGTAATTTACGTAAGGCTTTGGCTTCAATCTGACGGATCCGTTCACGGGTCACATCAAACTGCTTACCGACTTCTTCCAGAGTATGATCGGTTGGCATATCAATACCAAAACGCATTTTCAGGACTTTGGCTTCACGTTCAGTCAGGTTTTCCAGCACTTCGCGTGTTGCTTCTTTTAAGCCTTCTGAAGTCGCTGCATCGACCGGAGAGGTGATGTTGCTGTCTTCAATGAAGTCACCCAAATGCGAATCTTCATCATCACCAATTGGCGTTTCCATGGAAATTGGCTCTTTGGCAATTTTCAGGACTTTACGTACCTTCACTTCGTCCATTTCCAGACGTTCACCGAGTTCTTCCGGTGTCGGTTCGCGGCCCATTTCCTGCAACAACTGACGAGAAACACGGTTAATCTTGTTAATGGTTTCAATCATGTGTACCGGAATACGGATGGTACGTGCCTGATCGGCAATCGAACGTGTGATCGCCTGACGAATCCACCAAGTCGCATAAGTCGAGAACTTGTAACCACGACGGTATTCAAACTTGTCTACCGCTTTCATCAGACCGATGTTACCTTCCTGAATCAGATCCAGGAACTGCAAGCCGCGGTTGGTGTATTTCTTGGCAATCGAGATCACCAGACGCAAGTTGGCTTCAACCATTTCTTTCTTGGCGCGACGTGCTTTGGCTTCACCCACTGCCATACGTTTGGCAATGTCTTTAATGTCTTTAACATTCAGACCCAGCTCTTTTTCGATGTCGGCAATTTTTTGCTGGAAGGCCAGTACATCAGGACGTACTTTTTCCAGGTAGCCTTTCATCTCTGCAGGAGCTTTGGCAATCTGTTCGTCTAACCATGCCGGATTAGATTCCTGACCCGGGAAAGTCGTACGGAACTGGGTACGGTCCATACGGCCACGACGTACCGCATAACGCATTACTTCACGTTCTGCTGCACGAATCTGGTCATGCGTGCCACGAATCATTTCTGAAATAATATCAAACAGGCGCGGCGCAAATTTGAACATCATGAACACGCTGGCCAGAGCCTGTAACGCAGCTTCCGCTTCTTTGCTGTTACGGCCATGCTTTGCAATGACGTCTTTGGCGTTTTTCCAGGCTTCAGTCAGCTCGGCAAAACGTACTTTGGCAATTTCAGGGTCCGGACCAGAATCCGCTTCAGAATCATCATCCGATTCTGACTCTTCTTCTTCATCGTCGTCATCAAGTTTGACATCTTTGGTTTTGGTGCTCTTGCTGCTCGATTCTTCTTCATCGTCGAGCACGGCTTCATCTTCCAGCACTTCCGGAATTTCTTCATCGGTTTCCGGATCTAAGTAACCTGAAAGCAGATCGGCCAGGCGGCGTTCGCCATTTTCATAATCTTTGTATTCTTGTAGAACCACTTCAACGGCATTTGGCCAGTACGCAATTGAATGCAGCACATCACGGATGCCTTCTTCAATACGTTTCGCGATACTAATTTCGCCTTCTCGCGTTAACAGCTCAACGGTCCCCATTTCACGCATATACATACGCACAGGGTCCGTGGTACGGCCAGGCTCATTTTCTACAGAAGCCAGTACTGCCGCTGCTTCTTCTTCAGCGACTTCATCTGCAGCTTCTGTGGTGTCTTCGAACATCGCATCATCAGATTCAGGTGCACGTTCATGCACAGGAATACCCACGTCCTGAAGCATCTGGATGATGTCTTCAATCTGTTCGCTTTCCGTGATTGAGTCTGGGAGATGATCGTTAACCTCGGCATAAGTTAGGTAACCTTGCTCTTTGCCTCGGCTAATCAGAGCCGCTACTTGCGAAGTAGGGGAAGTCATATCGCTCATCTTTGCTTACTCTTCGTTGAATCTGTGGCAGTGAAAAACCGTGCATGATAGCACAATTTGCTGTAAAAGTTTCTGATTTGATCAATCAAGCATGATTTTATAAAAATGTTTGAAAGCAAAACTGAATAGGAATATGGGGCATCTTGCCCGGTTTTCAAGTCTGGCATCCGTTTTGTCCGCGAAATATTCTTGTCATATGCTTTAAACTATACTTATTCAGATAAGGTCTTCATAAATACACAAATTTTAGCGCGAAATACAAGCCAAAAATAGTCGGGAAAAACAAAAAATATAAATAAAACTTGACAACTTTTTCAAAGGCAGATAAATAGCGGCTAAACCCATTCACATTTTTTCATTCTGAGGTAGTTTTAGTGTCTTCAACAGATTTTGAACTAGATGATAACTACGGTGATGATGATGTCAGCTTCGATGAAGCGGCAGGTAAAATCAGTGCGAAAGAATCGTTAGAAAAACGTCGCCTGATTGATGATCTGCTGGCACAGCGTCGACTGGAGCGTGATCTCAAGGATTTTGATTATGACTTCGACGAAGATGATTTTGACGACGAAGATGACTGAAATTTGGGTTCAGTAAAGTCTTCGGAAAATGCTATGCTATACCTTGTATAGACGATTTTTGGATTTAAGATGAGTGCTTTAGATTTAGACCTGTTGAGTGAATATCTAGATGGTGACCAGAACGAATACGGTCTAGATTTTGCTGCCACTCATGGTTTTTTGTGTGCCATTGCAGTCGGCCCGCAATTTGACCAATGGCTGGATGAACTATTTGAAGGCAACCAGAAAAAAGTGCCGGCAGAAATCGTAGCGCAGGTGAAAACCTGGCTCGAATCCATTCGTCAAAACCTGGCCAATGAAGAAGGCATTGAATTTCCATTCGAAATTGAAGAAGCAGATGTAGAATCGAGCTTGGGCGACTGGAGTGTGGGCTTTGTGGATGCCATGTTCCTGAATGAAGAAGCCTGGTTCACGCCAGAATTTGAAGAACAGCTGGTAGATCTGACTTTACCAATCATGGTGTTTAGCGGCATTGATGAAGAAGACCCGCAAATGGAAAGCTTCCGTCGTAATGGTCAGTTAATGGATGAGCTGGCGGAAGAAATTCCGGACAACCTTAATGAACTGTATTTGATGTATCACACTCCAAACTGATGCAAACCGAATAAATAAAAAAACACCTCCTCGGAGGTGTTTTTTTATAGCCGGATTACATTAGCGGGTCATACGGTTCCAGGCATCACGCACCGCATGTTTGGCATCTTCCCAGGCCAAACGGGTATCGCCCTTGGTGGACTCCCATTCGCTGCGTAAATCGGGTTCTACATCTTCAAAGCGTGTACCCGGTTCATAGCGTGAGCGCTGGGCATAACCGACCCGATAGGCGGCCTGATAATCGCGCTCATAGCTTAAGTCCGGATGTGTGTTTTGCAGGCTGGTATAGTAAGGCTGGCTCTGGCTGTGTTCACGCCAGTAAATATCTTCATCACCTTCGGTCGGGTTTTCGGCTTCTGCAGCGGTTTTACCAACCAGACCACCCACCACGGCACCAATGGTACCTCCGACCACTGCGCCAATTGGGCCGGTGGTAGCCCCGACTGCGGCACCTGTGGCTGCACCGCCGACCGCACCGACACTGGTACCCACCGGATGGGTGCCGGTTTCACCGGTTTTTGGGTTGGCATTCAGCTGTTGCTGCTGCTGTTTTGGCAGCTGTTTGACCTGTTCGCGTTTTTGTTCCTGCTGGCGCTGGGTTTCTATTTCTGGATTCGTCATGTCTGTATCCTCTTGGGGCTGATGATGATCTAAGTAAAATGAATCAAAAAATTAAGATCAAGCGGATCTCTTGAGGTTTAACTTAGATCAGACAGCACCTAGCGCGGGCAGGAGAATTGCACCTTTCACGTTAAGATAAATAACTTATGTCGGTTTCTGGTGACGAAAAGCAGGGCTTACTTACATACGGTTAAATTTTCTATGCAGATGCGCTGTCCGGAAGTCACCCATCTGCACGAAAGAATTTACTTCAGGATAATTTGATTTAACAGTGTCTGAAAATCGACTAACTATTACTGTTTGGCGCAATAAGCGGCATACCAGACGTAGGCGGCATAAAATACCGCACCATGGATGGCGACCATACATAGCATCAACACTGCCATGAGGGCCAGTCCCATTTTCTCAGCCGATTGAATAATCTGCTCCGCATAGGGGTTCATCAGCACCATAAAAAAGATAAACAGGCTGCCAATAATGATGGCCACGGCACTGCTGCCCCAAATCAGCTGAATTCTTTCATCTGAGGTCGGTAGGCGTTTTTCACGTTTTACAAAATGTTTGGCATTGATCAGCGCGACTACCACCAGTGTTGGAAAAAGGGTTAATACCCCAAGATTTAAACCATAAACCAGAACCATGGTCAGCAGGACCAGCGCAATGCTGTAGACCGCAGCCAAATGCAGCAAATAGTGTTTCATTGAATCCCCAAGTTTGGCCTATAGGCAGGCCAATGCACATCACGAAGCGCGTTTACGCATATACCTACGGTATAGAATCCAGCCGATAATCGCAATCACAATTGCAATAATGACATAGCCGACCTGGCTAAAAATTTTCTGCATCAGCGCCTGATTTTCGCCAAAATAAAACCCGACCGCAGCCAGAAAAGTGGTCCAGATGATGGTGCCGAGGCTGCTGTAGAACATGAATTTCCAGAAGGGCATCCGGCTCATGCCGGCGGGAATACTAATTAAAGAGCGTACCGCCGGAATCATGCGTCCGGCAAAGACAATGCGATGCCCATACTGCTCGAACCAGTCCAGTGATTTTTTGACATCGGCCGATTTTAGGAACAGGTATTTTCCGTAGCGGTCGACAAAGCGGAAAATCGCATCATGTTCGAATTTATAGCCGACCCAGTACAGCAAGGCCGCGGCCAGTAGCGAACCGAAACAGCCGGCAACCACGACACCAACAAACAGTAATTCACCTTGTGAGGCCGAATAACCAGCAGAAGGCATAATAATTTCGGAAGGAATAGGGGGGAATACGTTGTCCAGAAACATAAGCAGGGCAATACCGAAGTAGCCCAGCTGTTCCATAATGGAAATAATCCATTCGGTCAGGTTCATAAAGTCAAGAAGGCCTAAAAATTAGACCTTCATGCTAAAGAGGATTGGTTTTTCAGTAAAGAGCTGAAACGTAACTAAAAATCTTCCTCAGTGGTATGCGACAGGGTATGCACATAGACTTTTCGAAGCCCATACGCCACCAGCAGCGGCAAGACAGCGACAATCAGATAACCACTCCAGATATTGGAAAGGTGATAGGCAATAAACATTGCCAGAATCGCGCCGAGCACGGTGCCAAACCCCACAATAAACAAGTGTGAACGCTGTTCAAGCTGCTGTTTCAGGTGGTGCAATTGCAGATCTTGCTGCTGATGCGCTCGTTGCAGTAAGGCAGTACGGAATTGGTGTTTATAGCGTGTTGTTATCGTTCTTTGCATAAGTCAATCCTTGTCCATGGGTGAGAATCTGTACGTCAAAATAAAACTGCATTGTTTTTGTTGTGATTTGGAGTTTAGCCTAAGCATGACTGGCTTCTGTTAGTACCAGAGGGTGCTTTGGTATTGAATTGATTCTGGTATGTGAACAGACGTAAAAAAAGCCCTATAAATAGGGCTTTTTGTAAAATTATTTGTACTGGTTTACATTATTACAGACGTTTGCGTTTTGCCGCTGCAATCTGAGATTGACGCATACGGAAGCCGGCTTTCTGTTTTTCTGTGGTTTTATCAATACAGTATTTACAAGATACGCCGTGTTCATAGCTTGGTTCTGCCACTTCTTCTGGCAGTAAAGGCCAACCACAGGCATGACACTTGGTATTTCGACCTTCTTCCACACCATGCGTAACCGCAGTACGACCATCAAATACGAAACATTCACCTTCCCACAGGCTTTCTTCTGCCGGGGTTTCTTCGAGGTATTTCAAAATACCGCCTTTCAGATGATAAACTTCCTGGAAGCCTTCTTGTAGCAATAACGAAGTGGATTTTTCACAGCGAATCCCACCGGTACAGAACATGGCAATTTTCTTGTCTTTGTGCTGTTCCAGTTCTTTTTTCACATAGTCTGGAAATTCACGGAAGGTTTCAGTTTGTGGATCAATCGCGCCTTTAAAAGTCCCGGCCTTGTATTCATAGTCATTGCGGGTATCAATTAAAATTACGTCATCACGTGCAATCAGTTCATTCCATTCTTTCGGGTCCAGATAATGGCCGACCAGATCACGTGGTTTGACCTCTACACCCAAAGTCACAATTTCTTTTTTCAGCTTGATTTTCATTTTGCGGAAAGGCTTGTCGGCGCTGTGTGACTCTTTATATTCCATCGCGGTAAAGCCTTCGTTTAAAAGAAACTGATGCACCTGATCAATGGCTTCGCGGTCGCCCGCCACCGTACCATTAATTCCTTCACCCGCCACAATGAGAGTACCACACAGGTTGATGCTGTTTACCAAGTCTAAAAGACGTTGTTGTAGATCTGCAGGATCTTGAACTTCTTTGAATTGATAAAGTGCGGCAACAACCCAACCAGAGGTCGCTTGCTGTTCTACAGGTGCAAGCTGTTCTACAGTAGCGTTCATGGAGTACTCCAATGTGATATAAAAAATTTGAGGGGCATATTTTAGCGTGAAAGTGCCCAGATAGCGAGAAATCCAGAACAGAAATATGGTTTTAAATCTGCGATAGAGTCGGCTATGATGCCTATCCTCGCCTATGATTTTACCAAAAGTAATACGGCCGCATTCAGGCCGGCATTACTGCGCTTTTCTGGAGTATATTTTGAGTACGGATCGTCGAATCACCTCATTGACCCCGTGTGCAGGCCGCTGCTCTACGGTATTTGGTGATTCAGTGTGTCGTGGTTGTCGTCGTTTTAATCATGAAGTGATACGCTGGAATGGCTATACCCCCGAACAGCAAACGGCTGTCTGGCAGCGTCTGGATGCCCAGCTGGACCAGATTCTGGTACCAATGTTGCCATTTGCCCGCTTGCCGCAGGTAGAGCATTTTGTCCTGTCAAAGCGGGTGCGTTTACGTCCCGATGCCAGCGCAGGCCGCAAGTTATATCATGCGCTCAAATTATGTGAAAAAAACAAGCATCTGGCCGATGACAGTGGTCTTGGTATTCAGGCCGCGCAGGTTAAACCACTGTGGCAGGAATTTGAGCGTCGGGTACTGGCACTGGCGACTGCGAGTTATGACCTGGCATTTTTACGTGCCGATGGCATTAGCCAGCATTTATTAAAAGTCAGTCTGGAAGAGGATGACTAGTTTTTCATCCTAAGGTTTAAGCAAGAGTAGCGCAGGAGTACCACAGATGATCAATATGGCTGAATATCTGTTGTACTGTCTGGCGGTGGTGATCATGATTGCCACCCCAGGCCCGGTGATGATGCTGGTGATTGGTGCCGGACTCAAAGGTGGTTACCGGCGGGCGTTTCAGACCATTGTCGGGACTAATTTAGCTTCTTTGCTGTTAATTGCCTGCTCGGTGCTGATTTTAAAAGGCATCTTCAATATTCAGGCCTTCTGGCTGGATTTAATTAAGCTGCTAGGCTGTGTCTATATTGCCTATTTGGGGGTGGACATTCTCAAGGAAAGCCGGGCAGCGGCCGGACCGAAACAGGAGACGGCCAGCGCTGTAGGCGGATTTCGGCAGGGTTTTCTGGTCGGGATTTCCAATCCGAAAGATATTCTGTTTTTTAGTGCCTTTTTCCCGCAATTTATTCAGGTCACCAATCATTTTAATGATAGTCTAATCTTGCTGACCGCCAGCTGGATTGTACTGGATTTTCTGACTTTGTCTTTGTTGTATTTGGGTTTTTACCGTTTAACGCTGTCACGCGGTTATCGGCCGGTACTGGCGCTGTGTGGTGCTCTTTTAATTCTGATTGCGCTATATGGCCTGATTAGCACAGCAGGACAGTATCTGTTTTAAATGATCTATGAATATTGACGTCATAAAAAAGCCCGCAATGTGCTAATGCCAGTCAGTTAAGAGATTGACTGGCTTTTTCTTGGGTATTTTTGAGGTTTTCCTTTTACAACCCTTGGATAACTCCTCACTCTTCTCTCAGGTATAACATACCGATTAGATTTCTCCATTAA
>NZ_VPBF01000029.1:0-39128 GCF_013418865.1 Acinetobacter sp. YH12117 | reverse complement strand
AGTACCAGCGTACGGCCCACAGAATGATGTCACGCTGAAAATGCCGGCCTTTGAATGGGTTCATGTGCAGCTCCATCAGCAAAAGGGGATGATAAGTTTATCACCACCGACTATTTGCAACAGTGCCGAAAATAGCATTGATTTAGAGCTTTATGATCCAAAGCATACTGCAACCAACCAAACACAGGGTTTGAAATTACTGAGCAGTGAAAAACCTAGAACATTAACCAATGTCCCACTTAAAGTAACGACCACTAATATTCCATTAAGACATAGTGCCGCAGTAAGGGCAGCAGAAACCATGCTGATGGCGGATAGTACAACTTCAACCACTTTTTATAATTGTACAACAGGTTTTAATGTGAAAAACGCTGCGGGTACAAAATTTGCGACCACAGCGGCTCACTGTAAGAATTACAAAATTACTGTAGATGACCGCAAGACAACTGGCAATGATAATATTGCACTAACCTTTGTGGGAGACTTCTGGAATGGTAGTCAGGATTTCCAAACCATGAGTTTAGTATCATCTACACATACCTTGAACCCAGAATTTTTCGCCAGTGACAATGTGGTCAAAACTCTAACTGGTCGACGTACACAAGGTAACACACCTGTTGGTACGTATGTCTGTCATTATGGAATGAAAACTGGTTATAGTTGTGGTACGGTTCAGTCGACCGCATTTAAAGCATTTGGTACTGACAATAAATGTGGACCATCAGGGGCAGGTGTGTGTAATGCAACATGGGTAAAAGTTTCAGGTCCAACGTTGGATTGTTGGGGTGGCGATAGTGGTGGTCCAATCTTTATTGGAAGTGTGGCGGCAGGGTTATTATCTACTGCAACTTATCAAGGCACATGGAGTTCTTCCATGAAAGGTCAGGGGTATTGCGGAGGTGCCGCCAAACCTAATGGATATATGACCTATATGTCTACTGATGAACTCTATAAAGAGGGTTACTCATTATTATACGGACAATAACGATGACTAGAATATTTATACTGATGTTCGTCGTTGGACTTTTGAGCGCTTGTCATAAGCCTTCATCAGCCGATCAGTCCAAGATACAAGAATTACAAGTGATGTCCTTTAGTGAGCAGACCTTGGCGCAATTTTCTTGGGAATTAATCGAGGCAACAAATGCTAATAGTGAACGTATAGATTCATTATTTCTGGCTTCAAAACCTGACCAACCTATCACGCTAAAATTTGCAGAAAAGATGCTGTATATTGGGAATTTGTTTTGTAATATAAATTCGATTGGTATTCATTTTAAGGGCAATCATTTATATGCTGAACAACCAATTGTTGCCACAATGATGGGCTGTCCTGATGATATCAACTTACGTGAAAGTACGATGATAGATATTCTGGTGAATGCTCCCACATTATATCTTCAATCTCGTAAGGGGCAGGCACAACTGCTTATAGAAACACAAAAAAAAGAGAAATTGATTTTTAAAGGTGTTCAAGTCAACAAGTAGTCTAAATTCTTGCAGTACACTGATGAAAATCATAAGGTAAAGTTAGATATGAGGAAGCCCAATCATTTAGTTGGGCTTCTTTGTTTAAATATAATTTTAAGAGCCGGTAACTTATTTTCTGTAAGTTCCCTTTTACTATTTTTCTTTTGAGTATTTTATTAATCTAATTCTTTTACGCACTCAATAAGTATTACCACTATACCAACTCTTAGAAAGAGCTTTGAATTCCCTATTTAACATAATGGCGGTTATACGAAGTCGACTTGTTAGAACCCATTTAAAGTGTCTATATTCTCACCAATAAAAATGTCTAGTTTATGATGGTTTTTATCACCATGGACTGGATATAAATATAGATGCTTATCACTATGTCTGACAAAGAAATTCAACGGCTTGCAGTTCTGCAAGACGTTCGAGATCATCGTATTACCCAGGTCCGTGCTGCTGAAATCCTAAATCTTTCCACCCGTCAAATTACCCGGTTATTGCAGAAGCTCAATCAAGATGGTGTCTCAGGTATGGCACATGCCAGTCGTGGTCAACCTGGCCATCGTCGCCATGATGACTTGTTAAAATCAAAGTGCCTTTCCATTATTGCTGAACATTTGCTGGGCTTTGGACCCACCTTGGCGCATGAGAAGCTCAGCAGCATGTTTGACCTGAATATACCGGTAGAAACGCTTCGGCGCTGGATGACGGCCAATGACCTGTGGATTCCGCGATCCAAGCGCCGAAGCGTCCATATCAGCCACGTTATAACCGGGATTGCTTCGGTGAACTGATCCAAATTGATGGCTCATATCATGACTGGTTTGAAGGTCGAGCTGCAAAATGCTGCTTGTTGGTTTATATCGATGATGCCACTGGAAAGCTGTTGCATCTGCGCTTTTGTGAGGCTGAAACGACCTTTGACTACATGCTTTCAACCCGAGCCTACATTGAACAATACGGCAAACCTCTAGCCTTTTATAGTGACAAGCATTCGGTATTCAGAGTTAATCAGAAATCCAGGCAAGACAGCCAAATTACGCAATTTGGGCGGATTCTGAATAATTTGAACATCGATATTATCTTTGCCAACTCACCCCAAGCCAAAGGTCGTGTGGAACGTGCCAACAGAACCCTTCAGGACCGTCTGATCAAAGAGATGCGCCTGGAAGGCATCGGTTCGATTGCAGAGGCCAATATATGGTTACCCTGCTTTATTGAGCAGTTCAATCAGAAGTTCGCCAAATGTGCGCGAAACTCAAAGAACCTGCATCGGCCATTAACCGAATCTGATCTTGAACTGGATGATATTTTTACCTGGCAGGAACCGCGTAAGGTCACCAAGAATCTGACCCTGACCTATGACAAGTGTATTTATATGCTTGAACCGACAGAGCTGAATCATAAGCTTGTTGGGCAATACATTTCATTTCTGGAGTACCCGGATGGTACTGTGGCAATTATGCATGAAGGACGGAAGATCAACTATAGCGTCTTCAATAAACTGGCTGGACTACAGCAGAATGAAGTGGTTGAGAATAAAAGATTAGGTTCGGTCCTGGCCCATATCCAGCAGCAACATGAGGAATTGGAGAAACAGAATAAACGTTCCCGTCTCAAGAAAAGTATGCCGAGTCGTAAAGCTCAGAAAGTTGTTATTGAACAAAGAAATTTAAATCCTGTGCTTGACTCTTGTAGTTAAAAACAGGACATTTTAAATGGTTTATCGCATAGACATTTTAATTGGTGAATAACACGACTTGTAATGCAATTTGCATTACAGTACTCCTAGTACATTAAATAACTGGGAGATATGATGGCTACTGTTAACTTCAGGGTCGATGAAGCCCTTAAAGAAAAATCCTATTCCATCCTTAAAGAACAAGGTATTGCACCAACTGAATTCTTCACCAACATACTTGAGTATATTGCAACTACAGGAAAACTACCTGTTCAAAAAGCATTGCTCTCAGAAGAAGATGCTGAATTATTAGCGACTGTACGTAAGCGAATTAATGACCCTAAAGAAATGTTCGAGGAAATTACTTTAGATGACTTATAAGCTTTTACGTCATAAGGACTTCACAGCTGAATGGGAAAAACTTCCCAGTACTATCAGAGATCAATTTAAGAAGAAACTCGCTAAGGTCATAGAGCAGCCACATATTCCCAAGAATATCCTCAGAGGTGATCTTGCAGGCTGCTATAAAATTAAATTATTAAAGGCTGGAGTCAGATTAGTTTATCAAGTCAAAGATGATCAAGTAGTCATCTTGCTCATCACCGTTGGGAAACGAGCTGACAGCATAGTTTATGACGAAGCGAAGAAACGCATTAAAGATTAAAAATGGGAGCTATAAGCTCCCATTTTTGACTTCGTATAAGAGATTTTATGTTAAATAAAAAAGCTACCTCAATGGGTACTTAAGTTTTATACAATTGGACTAGTCCATTGCTTTAGCTCTATTTTCAATGAAGTCAATCTCATCCTGTGTCAAATTATATTTTTGATAAAGTTGTTGGTCAATCTCAGCAATAGATTTACTCCAATCAATATCAGAATTTATTGTGAAATCCTGCAGTGGTATATATGCCCATTTTAAGGGAGGATTATCTTGGGTAATTTTTAAAATTCCAGTCGGTACGACTGGTGATTCATACGATAATGCTTTGGCTGAAACAGTGAATGGCTTATACAAAACAGAGGTGATTGAATATCTAAAAGCAGATTGGCAAGGTTTAGCAGATGTACAACTTGCGACACTAAATTGGGTAGATTGGTTCAATAAAGAGCGTGTACATAGTGCACTAGGTTATGTTGTCAACGGCATTCTAAAATTGACCCCTTTTACCTTACAAATGGCGAAGTAAAATTGACCCCTTTGGTCTCGTATTAAGTTTCAACCTGGGGTTGAATCCCAATTCTTTTTTTATCCTTCAAACGATAACTCTCACCCGATATTTGTACCACATGACAGTGATGTAATAGCCGATCTAACATCGCAGCGGTCAACGTGACATCATCCGCAAATGACTTAGACCATTGGCTAAAGGGTAAGTTACTCGTCAATATCGTACTGCCTTTTTCATAACGCTTGGCAATCACGTTAAAGAACAGATTCGCTTCTTCACGTCCAAATGGTAAATAACCAATTTCATCGATAATCAGTAACTTGGGTCCCAGTACCGCACGTTGCATATAGGTTTTCAGTTTACCTTGCTGATAGGCTGTACTCAGTTGCAGCATGAGATCGGCGGCGGTAATGAACTTGATCTTAATGTTGTTCATGATGGCCTTATAGCCTAATGCCATAGATAAGTGCGTTTTTCCTACTCCGCTAGCCCCGAGAAACACCACATTTTCTGCTCTAGCAATAAAGCTCAGATTGAACAGTTCAATCACCTGTGATTTAGGGGCCCCTAGGGCATAATTAAAATCATAGTCTTCCAGGGTTTTGACTTGAGGCAGGCCTGAGAGTTTCATCAGTACCTGCTGGCTGCGCTGTTGCCTGGCAGCATATTCATGCGTCAAGATCGCTTCAACAAAGTCGGCATAACTTCCATCCTGACCTAATGTTTGTTGTGCATGATGTGACCATTGTGATGCGATGGCAGGCAGATTGAGCTTTTGGCAAAGCTGCTCTATACGGTCGTATTGCAGATTCATCAGGAAACTCCCAGCAACTGGTCATATACCGATAAGGGATGCTGCAAACTCTCGTAGGGCATGACATGCTCTGCTGCTGCAACAGGTACAGTGCTGGAACCTGTATCTGATTGCGGTAATGGCGTAAATTTTTGCTGCTCCTGTTGCAGTCGAACAGCCGGTTTTTCCTGCGTGGTGGCATGAATCCGCTGATTGGCGGTTTCATGCAGCCACCGGCCAATGTGGGCATTGGCGACATCAACATCTAACAGTAAACCCGAAGTCTTCAGGCTTGCTTTCAATGGCACAATAAAGCTTGATTTGAGGTATCCATTAAAGCGTTCAACTTTGCCTTTGGTCTGTGCACGGTAGGGCTTACATACGCGAGGACGAAAGCTGTATTTCTTGGCGCAATCGAGCAGTTTGGGGTTCCATTTATGCTGCCCCTCCTGATAGGCATCCCGTTCAATCATGATCGTTTTAGCGTTATCAAACAGGATTTCTTGAGGTACTCCTGCAAAGAACTGAAATGCATTTTCCAGACCATCGATCCATGCATCGGTACGTTCATGATCATAAAATTTCACGAAAGTCGCTCTGGAATACCCTAATGTTGCGACAAAGGCTTTTAAAGTCGTGTTGTTGCGTCGAATTGTGGTGAAATCCACCTGCATTTGTTGGCCAGGTTGGGTTTCAAAACGAATGATCGGTTCCGGTTTGGCAACTGGTTTTAATGTTGCAAGATATTCCCTCAAGATCCTGATCTTTCCTGGATATCCCAACCCTAAAATTTCCTGGTAGAGTACAACAGCAGGAATCCATTCAGGATGAGCTGCGTTTACACGTTGGAGTAAATAGGGTTTATGCGACCTTGGGCCTTAGGGCGCAAGAACTGGCTGTTTGCAGGTTCGCTGCGCAGTGGTCAGCGAGCGGCAAACATCATGACTTTAATCCAGTCAGCAAAGCTGAATGGCTTGGATCCGTATGCCTATTTAAGTGATGTGCTGAAAAGGCTGCCGACGCATAAAGCGACCCAAATAGAAGAATTACTGCCACATCGCTGGAAATCCAACTCAAATTAAAAAATAGGCATGGGGTTCAGCGGACGCTTACGCTTTACAAGCCTGAACGATCTGCTGTTTAAATTCAGCACTGTATGTTCTTCGTTTTTTCGCAAGAGATGCGATGGATGTCTGATTATTTGTAGTCATAAATTTAAGTCCCCACTTGTTTCTAAGTGGGGACTAAATTAAGGCTTATAGGATGAATTCAGAAGGTGTGTTCAGCGGACGCTTACCGTTTTTTAGCAACAGGAGGTGTTGCTGAATATATATCCATGTTCATGGATTAAGTCCCCACTTGTTTTTAGGTGGGAACTAAATTAAGGCTTATAGGATCGCTTGGTAAGGCTGTGTTAGCCGGATGCTTACCTTTGAATTAATAACTTTTAACTCAATATCTAATAACAATCTTTAAACCAAAGGTGCTTAGGAGTTTCATCATAGATTCCAAAGTCGGATTACTATTGGGCTGTTCCATTTTTTGCAAAGTTTGGGGTGCTATTTTTGTGATTTTAGCCATTTCATTTAAAGTCAAATGAAGCTCAGTTCGGATATAACGAGCAACCTTGTAAAATGGCCAGTCAGGATTTTGATTAATCGTCTCCAATATTTCTTGGCGCTTTCTTAACTGCTCAATTGCCGTCATAGGTTTATAGCGCTTATCCACGTGCTAACTCCTGAATCTGCTGGCATATATTTTCAATCCGGTACTGACTATTTTGCAAAATCTCCTGAGAGATCTGCAATTTGTTCATTTCGGCCATCAATCCTCGATAGAGGGGTAATTGCTTGACTAACTCTGCCTGAATTTCATGATGTTCAATACCAGTTTTCGCTGTGACTTGTTCAATCACTGAACGCCAAATTGGCATACCACCATGATCATCTTTTTCCCAACGAGTCGTTCGTGCGATACCATCAGGATGTAACCACATCGGTGCAAAATCGTAGAGTGGAGTCAGTTGTATAATGCCATTATTCAAGCGTTGTATCGCTGTATTGCGGCTATGATTATCTTTATTGCCTAAGGCAACATTGGCCAAATCACGTTTAAGATATTCGAAGATCTCCTCTTTCGGATGACTACAACACTGTGTGAGTAATTCACAGATTTGATTATGAGTCATCCTAATACCAAAACCAGCTTTTCCACTTAGAGATGCAAGACTTTCCTGTGCAATACGCTGGACTTTTCCATCCTGTACGTAGCGATCAAATCTTGGAATAAACAGGGTTTTACCATGTAATTGTAATTCCTCATGTACGCGTAAACCCAAATAATGAGCAATTTTCATATAGTGTGCTTCATTAGTTAAAATTTTATTCAGGCTTTCGTCACTACCACGACTGAACTTCACTAACCAATGTTTTTTTACCTGATGATCTGCAAGTGTGTGATCTAAATAAAATAGGTCATCATGTCCTTGGGAGAGGAGTAGCTTTGGCCATTCACCTTGAACACCTGAAGAGCCGGCAATGAATAAGCCATAAGAGGCGAGCGATTCAATGAAGTGCTCTTTTCGTTCTATAATCTCACTTAGGCTAAAGCCTATATTTTGATCAGTCGGAAAGCTCCTTTGCAGCCACTCATGAGCTTCTTTAATACGTAAATGTCCAATCGGGTTGCCAGCTCCAGCTTTTAAAAGTGCCCAATCTGCTTGTTCTTGTGCATTTTCACTGTAATTTAGTTGTCTTAATAATTCTTTACGACCATAGCCCTGTGGAAGTAAATCCATTAAGAAAGCAGGCCAAGTTTCATTAATTTTATTTTGTACATTCACAGGAAAATGATAGGCGAGTGCATGGCCATCATGTAAGTCCATATAAGAAATTGCATATTCAAATAAATATGAAGTACGAGTTGGTGTTTGCCAACCATGCTCATTTTCACCCATCAACTCAACAATTGCACAGTCAAGCCACTGGTCATCCTGATAAATTTGAATGGTACAATATTTACTCATAACTTTATTAAAATAGTAAAATATATTAAATATTCTTATTATATACCTATTTTAATAAAATAATATTAATTATCTTTCTATTTGCTTGTTAGCCAGTATATTTCTACATGGGAATAACAAGTCATGTGAGTTGATCTCACCGGCTGCTATAGTTTGAGGCAACATCGTCAATAAACATTAGCAGACTACATTTATCAGCATGTCCTTCAAATTAATCATGATATGAGCCGTTAATAAGTCAGCTGCAATCATCCAAGAATGCGGTGTTTTCGTTAAAATATTGAATCCATGAATGCTGGTCAGCTTTTCATGCACTAGATTCAGCCACTTGAGTCTAAAAGGAGCTTGGAATTACAGGTTTGACCATGTGCAGTAGGAGCTGATGCAGATGGACCTTGAGCTTTATATTTTTTCAGTAAGCGTCTGATCTGGCGTTCTGAAATGTGAAGTAGCTGAGCAGCCTGAGATTGGGTGATGCGTTGATCACAGATTTCTTGCAAGACCGACAATCGTTTAAGTTCTTTATCCGACATAAACACCAACATATCAAACCGTACGCTTCGATAATCGCAAAAGCGAGTATTCTTTACTTTGGAGAAACCGGACATTTCTATTTTGGAGTTACAAATGTTGTTGTTGTACTTCGTATAATAGTGATTATGTTAAATTGATATCAAGTGGCAAAATTTTCATTAATTTTGATATATGGTAATGATTTACTCACTTTAATTGTCAATATTTCTTATGCTGAAAGTATTCATAGGTTTCAATCGCAAATAGAATAACCGCATTTAATAATGCGGTTATAATTTTAACCTTTGATTGGTAAAATTTTTAAATATTTTCCTGTTCATATTCTAAAATTGCTTCTTTTGCAATACGGAAACTATCTACAGCAGCTGGCACGCCACAGTAAATTGCTACTTGCAAGAGTACTTCTCGAATTTTGTCTTTAGGCACGCCATTACGTAAAGCTCCTTTAACATGTAGCTTCAATTCATGCGGACGGTTTAAGGCTGATATCATAGCCAGATTAATTAGACTACGTTCAGGTTTGCTCAGTTCTTCACGTCCCCAGACCGCCCCCCAACAATACTCCGTGACCAGTTCCTGTAAAGGTAAGTTAAAATCATCAGCATTGTTGATCGAATTATTGACATAAGCTTCGCCAAGCACCTGTTTACGAATCGCTAAACCTTTTTCAAATTTTTCATTACTCATTAGCCTAATCCTCCAAATAAGGTGTATTTGATTTCGAGATAATCTTCAATGCCATATTTTGAGCCTTCGCGCCCTAAACCTGACTGTTTAATTCCACCAAACGGTGCAACCTCATTTGAAATCAAGCCTTTATTAATTCCAACCATACCGTACTCGAGTTGTTCACTCATGCGCCACGCACGACCTAAATCTTGTGTGTAGCAGTAAGCAGCTAAACCAAATTCTGTGGCATTGGCCATCTCAATTGCTTGTTGCTCAGTTTCGAACTTAAAAATTGCAGCTAATGGTCCAAAAGTTTCTTGAGTTGCAACATCCATCTCTGCAGTTACATCGGCAATAATGGTCGGTTCGTAAAATAACTCACCAGCGCTGTGTTGTTTTCCACCTGCAACGGCTTTGTTGCACAAAGATTTCATAACTATATGATTTTAAAAGTTTTGATTATTTTTCGATCTAAAATTAAATCTATTTAAATCAGATGCTTACATATTTATGCAACAAAGCCTTATATCTTTACTAGGCTCTATGATCAAAATCATACTGGCACTCAACACTGTAAATTTGAGAATGAATCTGTACGTACAGACTCATTCTCTATCGATAAAGATATTAGAAATAGCTACATAGAGTTTATTTCTAGCTTATTCAAATTAGGCTTTACTATGGATGAACAATAATTTTTACAGCAGACTCATTATTATGAATCAGCGTTTCAAAGCCTTTAGAAACAAGATCATCTAATGCAATACGTTGGGTAATAAAAGGTTCTAGATTAATCTTACCTTGCTCGACTAAACGGATGGTTTCCTGATGGTCATTGACATAAGCAATCGTTCCACGAATATCGAGCTCTTTCATGACCACACTATGCACATTAATTGTGGCAGGATGGCTCCAAATAGAAACGATAACGACTACACCAGTTGGTTTCATTGCTGCAACGAGTGTATCCATGACTTTATTGACACTACTACATTCAAAAGCGACATCTACACCGCGGTCTTCTGTAATTTTCATTACCTCAGCAACTACATCAACCTTAGATGGGTCTAGTACATAATCGGCAACACCCGCTTCTATCGCTTTTTCTTTACGTTTTGCACTCAGTTCAGTAATGATAACCGTGAGACCTTTAGCCTTTAAAATAGCAGATAAAAGTAAGCCTATTGGGCCTGCTCCACCAACCAGTGCGATATCGCCAGCTTTTGCGCCACTTCTGACATAGGCATGATGACCGACAGATAAAGGTTCTATCAATGCTGCTTGGTCTAAAGGAATATCATTTGAAATAGGATGTACCCAACGCCGCTGAACTGCAATTTTTTCAGAAAGACCACCACCGCGTCCGCCTAAACCAATAAAGTTCATATTTTTTGATAAATGATACTTATCATTGGGGCCAGTCGGCACATCGTCAGCAATAATGTAGGGTTCAACTACGACATGTTGCCCAATTTGGATATCATCTACACCCTCTCCAACTGCATAAACCACGCCTGAAAATTCATGTCCCATTGTTACAGGTGCAGATTCTCCCGAAATTGGGTGTGGGTGACCACAAGGTGGAATAAAAATAGGACCTTCCATGAATTCATGTAAATCCGTACCGCAAATACCACACCACGCAACTTGAATTCCAACTGTGCCTGGAAGTACTTTCGGTTCAGGGATATCTTCAATTCGAATATCCCCTCGGTCATAAAAACGAGCTGCTTTCATTTTGTATTCCTTATATTGATGTTAACGGTAAACCATTCCACCATCTGTCAAAATAGACTGACCTGTAATGTAGTTTGTGAACTGAACCGTACCGGGTTTGTCGGAGACTTTTTTATTTAAGTTAGGCCACCTGACCTAACGGGTTAATCTTATCATAGTACATTGCTTCAAACTCAAAAGGTGATACATAACCCAGTGCACTGTGTACACGCTCTTTATTGAACCAATCTACCCAGTTTAGTGTCGCAAGTTGTACATCTGCTAAACCTTGCCAATCCGCTTTTAAATATTCAATCACCTCTGTTTTGTATAAGCCATTCACCGTTTCAGCCAAAGCATTATCGTATGAATCACCGGTCGTACCGACTGATGCTCGTAAATTTGCTGCTTCTAAACGATTGGTATAACGAATGGAAAGATATTGCACGCCTCTGTCACTATGATGAATCACGTTCTTTGGCATGCCTCGATCATGCAATGCTTGCTCCAGTGCATCGAGCACCATATCTGTATTCATACGTGTTGATACTTTCCATCCAACAATTGCTCGCGAGAACACATCAATAATAAAGGCGGTATAGACCCAGCCTGAATGAGTTTGAATATACGTGAAGTCAGCGACCTGAGAAGCACTGCTTCGCAAGAGATAAAGTTGATCTAGAAAGTTCGATTCCCGCCCGCTGATAGATCAGACGTTGACGGTACAGCGGCAAATGATCGGCATATTTCGATACCAGCACATGGCTGAGCAGTTCAGGTGAAGCAATGCCTTTATCAATCACATAGGCGGGCATCGCTTGCTAAGTCAGGGTGTCACACTGATCACAGACCCATTTACCACGCACATGCTGTTCCTTATAGAACTGTGCCGGTCTGAAATGCAGTTTTTCACTGACATCTTCGCCGATACGACGGAGTTGGCAGCCACAAGCACATTGGGTTGATGCAGGTTCATGCTCAATACGGATGGTGTGTAGATGATCTGGCAGTGGTCGACGTTTAGGTTTATTGGTTTTGGCTTTCTGTGTCGCTGCATTAGTTTTATCTGCATTTAGCCGTTCCAGTTCTAGATCAACCGCGGCAATATCTTCTTCAACCGCTTCATCCCACAGATGGATTTGTTTTGCCGTTAAGTGTTCATTCTTTTGGGCGAATTTGTGCTTTTTAAACAGCGCCAGTTCATGCTCGTATTTTTGATTGAGAATAGAAAGATGTTGAACTTTAGAATCTAATTGCTGGTTTGATTGTGCTAGAGACTGATGCTGCATCGCCAACTGCCGGGTAAATTCCAGCAGTTGTTCATGGGTCAGTTGGCTTAAGTCAGGCAGCGTATTCATGACCGCAGTATGCCTGAGGTCATGAAGAGAATGAAATAGAACGTTTGGAGAATAGCAGAATAGCCGAGCTTGGTTTAGAGCATTGTTACCACTTGCTGTCGTCCAATGCGCTGCCAGGGCAAACCCTGGATTAATGCCTGTAACTGTTCCGGGTTGAGGACCACGGTTTCACCTTGGTGAACTTGAGCCCAGTGGAATTTTCCCTGTTCCAGCCGCCTGGCACACAGCCAGATGCCCAGTCCATCATGTACCAGCACTTTCATACGATGACCACGTTTATTACAGAACAGGTAGGCGCAATGCGGTTTGATGTAGCCAAAGGCTCTCACCACCTGAGCCATGGTCGTATCCATACCTGCACGCATGTCCATGGGCTGGGTAGAGAGCCAAATTTCATTGATACGGATCATGTTGCCAGTGCCTTGAGTAATTCTGCCAAGGCAGGTATTTCTGATGTCTGCCATTTTAGCTGAATATCATTATTCGTATGAGGCACGGTGATACACAACGTGATCCTCTCATCAATAGGTTGGCTGATTGCAGCAGTGTAAGGCAAAGCAATAAATGCTGGATTCACATGAGTAGGATCCTGCACGGCACCATCATGATGGCTGAAGATCCTGATCCAACGACTGACAAGGTTGGCATTAATACTATGTTGCAGTGCGACCGAAGCGATCGAGGTATTAGGATTTTTGCAGGCATTGACAATACTGAATTTGAATTCTTTGCTGTATGTTCTGCGTTTTTTAGCAACAGGAGGTGTTGCTGAATATATATCCATGTTCATAGATTAAGTCCCCACTTGTTTTTAGGTGGGAACTAAATTAAGGCTTATAGGATCGCTTGGTAAGGCTGTGTTAGCTGGATGCTTACTTTCTTTTACCTTAATAACGTATTTTTTTAACGGCAGCATACCTTTTGAAACACCACCAAATTATTTATGTTCCACCAGCACATATACTTCCCTATCGAAAAATCTGATAAGAATTGATTATTTTGATACAAAACCTGAAAACTGGGAGTGCTTATATGGACATATATAATATTTCCGGATAAATATAAAACTACTCCACAAGAAGAAAGGCAGAATTTAATCTCAGTCCGAAGTAACAGTACTCTCAAAGACCAAATGTAAAGAAGCATACTTAAGAAAATAAATTTCAATAATGCATGAGGATGTAATTAGTTTCAGGGTGCTAAGAAAGTGTAGCAACTTGCTACACTTTTTCGCTTTTTTGAATCAGCTGTTTTAAGAAATCTTCTAATTGTAAGAGACTGGCTTCGTCAATTTCCGAGATATTCAGAGAAACCTTAAGCTGTTTTTGATTCAGTTTGATATTCCCCGCAATCTTACCGGCATATTCAATTTTTCTGACCACGGATGTTGTGGTCAGTTTTTCTGGATTCTGACTCAATAGTTTTTCAGCATAAGTAGTAACTTTGCTTTGCTCGAGTTTTTTGTCTTTTAATTTTTCCCAAGCTCCGAGTAAGGCCACTTCGGCTTCAGAGAGTTGTTCAAGATGATCCGATAGAAATTTTTTGAATGCAGTTGCAGCAGTACGGCCTAGCAAGCCTGGTTCCACATCAAGGTCATTTAAAATTGCTTGCGGCAGTTTTTCGTATGCTAAATACTTGTACATATCTTCGCGATTTAAACCCAGTGAATTGGCTAAACGTTGCTTGTTTTTCTTTAATTTCTCATCAAGTGAGTTCAGGCCAATAAAAATCTCATAATCTGTCAGATCCTGACGCTTTAAATTCTCTGCCAGGGTTAACAAAGATGCTTCTACATTATTTGCATCAATTATAATGGCTTCAATCACAGACTTTCCGAGTAATTGATGTGCCCGTAAGCGTCGCTCGCCTGCAATCAGTTCATATTTCAGATTATCCAGTTTACGCACTGTAATGGGCTGCAAAAGGCCGATTTCATTAATAGAATCCGCCAGTTCTTTTAACTGTGACTCTTCAAATATTTTACGCGGCTGGTTTGGACTTCGGCTGATATCCTCAATAGGGACATTACGTCTAAACTCTTTCGGCTCTTTAATATTGTCTTTCTGTGCTTGCTGATGTTTTTCTGTATTCTGTTTCAGTTTCTGAGCTAAAAGCTCTTTGGTGCTTGCCATAATGCTCTCAGGTTTTAATTTTCACTACAATTTCATTGGCAAGGCTTTCAAAAGCCTTACGTACTTTTGAATTTTTTTCTACTTTCAAAAGTGGTTGTTGCAGAATCGCTGCTTGATTGACTTTAGTACTTTGAGGAATTGTGGTTTCTAAAATTTTACCTACCTGTTTCAAGGCTTCATCCCGAATCAGCTTACAGACATTCTGACGTTCATCATGCTTAATTAGTAAAGCGCCTAAAAGCTCTAAATCTGGATTAATACGTTTGATTTTTTCAAGATGATTTAAAAGATCTGTTACCCCATACAATCCATATTGTGATCCTGATTCGATAGGGATAATGACATGTGTTGAAGATGCCAAGGCATTGCTTGTTAATAATTTAAGGCTAGGTGGACAGTCGATCAATATAAAATCATAAAGATCTTTTAATAGTTTTAACTTGATATTTAACTCTTCAGAAGGACGGGGAGCTTCTTCTTTTAGTTGATCTTCAGTTTTTCCTAAATTTAAGGAACCATAAATTAATGATACTTTTTCAAAGTTCGTTTCTTCTTGTAATGCATCTGCCAACAACGAAATATCGCCCACTAGTAATTCTGCTGTAGTGACAGCAATTTCGCTTGGATGTTGGATCCCAATGTGTAAACTTGCGTTTGCTTGAGGATCTAAATCAATGACTAAAACTTTGTAGCCAAGATTGGCAAGTTCTGAGGCTAGGTGTACAACAGTCGTTGTTTTGCCACATCCGCCTTTATGGTTAGCAACAGTAATAATTTTTGCAGACATGCGTGTCAGATGCTTCCTTATTTCAATGTTTAGTAATATAAATAACTTTCATTCATCTTACTATAGTTTTTAAATTTATAAATCCTATTTATTCAGCTGTAAAACAACTTAAAAAATAAATTTTTAACTAAGCTAGCTTAATTAAAAATTAGAATAATTAGTTATTTAGCTAATTAATAATTAGGATCATATTTTTATTATATAAAACAAGTGCTTGTAACTTTAAAAGTGGAAGGTTTGTCACTATAAAGTGGAAGGTTTGTCACTATAAAGTGGAAGGTCTGTCACCGTAAAGTGGAAGGTCTGTCACTATAAAGTGGAAGGTTTGTCACTATAAAGTGGAAGGTCTGTCACTAGGGTGGAAGGTTTGTCACTACTATTTTTATAACTGCTATTTTTATTTAAAAATAATTTAAAAAACAAATATTTAAGCTGTTAATAAAGTCTCATAACTAAGCTTTAAAGGTGGAAAGATTGTCACTGTATCTTCTTAACCTGTGGATAATCTGTTTTTATTGGATATTTCCTGATGATTATATGTGCAGTTATACCTTTTAAATCTAACAAAAAGGTGGAAGCCTTGTCACATCAGGGTTTTTATCTGACTTAACCTAACTAGACCTGAATGAAAAAAGTAAAAATAGACCTTCTGAACTGTAATTTCGAGACTAAAGGTGGAAGGTCTGTCATCATGGGGTGGAAAGATTATAATTAATTCCACTTTAAGTGCAGGAAATCGGCTAAAATGCTTCTTTTTGATGACAAACTTTCCACTTTTAGAATATTGTGGTGAAAGTCTTGAAAGTTTTTCCACTTTTGTATATAAAAACTAAGTTAAATTATAAATATCACGGTTATGACAGAATCTGAACCATTGCAAGAAGAATCGAATTATATTCCTTACTGTATAGGCAACATTCGCCATAATGGCGTTGTCAGTACCAGTAACCGTTTAATTCGCCCAATCGAATTATCAGCCAATGAATATAAGGCACTTTTATATGCAATGGCGGTTGCGAATTATAGTGAGAAAAATAGGGTAGATGGTGAAATTACCGAACAAACTTATATTTATTTGTATAAGGATGATTTGGCAGATTTACTAGGATTAAATAAACGTAATTCAATTAATGTTGCAATAGATCGGATTTATAAAGAGCTTTCATCCCGGGTAGCTCATTTTATTATTGAGGAGCCAGCTGATAATGGTAAGAGAAAGACTAAAAAAGTACATTCTGTCGTTCCCATTATCCGTGAGTTAAGATGGGAAGATGATTCTAAAAATGCGATTCAGATTCGTTTTACCAGTGAGGTGTTGCCGTATTTCACTCAACTGGCTGGGGGTAATTTTACTACCTATCAGCTAAAACATCTTTTTGCCCTAGATTCTGTTGCCAGTATGAGTCTTTATACTTATTTCATTAAAAACGAATTTAAGTACGCCAATCAAAAGAGTTATGAAGTGCCATTACTTTTAGAAAACTTGAAAGCACTGATTGATATTAATGAAACCAAATATGATCGCTGGGTAGATTTTAGACGCTATGTATTAGACAAAATAGTGGCAGAAATTAACGAAAATACAGATCTACAGTTAGAGTATGAAACCGTTAAGAAAGGCCGTCCAATTGTAGGTGTGAATTTTAAACTGCATCATCGGATTGCTGATAAGGCACTGGATGAATTTGCAGTGATTGAAAAAATCTATCTTGATGTTCCATTTGAAGACAATGCATCCGTAAAAGAATTAGGGGCTAAATTCGATATGAATGTACGTTCTTGGTATATTTTTAATAATGATGAAAATTATCAGCAGTTCAAGAAGTGGTTTAAAAAAGTAGGATGCCTCACTGACTCTCAAGCAAATATTGTCATTAATGACACTTTATTCCAAATGGATTTTGCTGAAATTGGTATGGGGTTGAATGACTTTAAACGAAATATGAAGCATAAACTTAAAAGTAATCCGGAATTCGTCCATAGTATTCGTGAAAGACTGAATGATATTTTTGGTAAAGAGTTGATCTAGCGAAAAGTGTAGCAACTTGCTACACTTTTTAGATATATGTTCGTAAAGAATACAAGTGGTAAGGACCTTAGGATAAAAACGACTCTGTTGCATAAAGTGTGAAAATTGAGACTGAACCGTACCGGGTTTGTCGGAGACCAACTTTCTTGAGAGAATGTTCCAATGACAAAACCAAAATATACCCCTGAAATCAGAGAAAGAGCGGTTCAATTATTGATTGAATCTGAAAAAGATTATCCTTCTACTTGGGCTGCAATCACAGCTATTGCACCTAAGATTGGTTGTACTCCTGAAACATTGCGTGTTTGTTATTTAAAGCATATGGATCAACTAAATCCTGCCAAAGTACAACAGATATCTGACCAAGAAAAAATGAAGCAAATGGAACGTGAAATTAAAGAATTAAAACGTGCCAATGAAATTCTACGTAAAGCAGCCGCTTTTTTCGCCCAGGCGGAGCTCGACCGCCCACACAAATAATGGTGGATTTTATCCAGAACAATAAAGATCGATATGGTGTTGAAGCGATTTGTAGAATTTTACCGATTGCAGCTTCGACCTATTATCGGGCTTTAGATCTCGTTGATAACCCAGAACATCGAGCGAAACGTGCTCTGCATGATTTATATCATGCAGAGCAAATCAAACGTATTTGGAAAGAAAGTTTAGGTCGATATGGTGTGCGTAAGGTCTGGCAACAATTGAAACGTGAAGGTTATGTTATCGCACGTTGTACAGTTGCTCGATTGATGCAGAAGCTAGGTATACAAGGTGTTTGGCGTGGTAAGAATAAACAAACCACCCGTAGCCGAGATGATCAAAAACGAGCAGATGACTTAGTAAAACGCAATTTTAATGCAGATCATCCTGACCCTTGCGAAGCAATGCTTCTCAGATAGGTCGCTGCGGTGTAGAACTGGAACCTCTGGCCAATGCCTTAAAAGAGGTAGTGCTGCAACAGCAGGTGCTGCATGCAGATGAAACACCAGTCACCATCATGCGGATGGGTGAGAATGATAAAAAACCGAAGAAAGGTTATGTCTGGGCCTATGCCACTACACAGTACAATCCAGTTCAGGCGGTGATCTATGACTTTCAGGATAGTCGTTCAGGCCAGCATGCTGCAGAGTTCTTGAAAGGCTGGCAGGGTTATCTAGTCTGTGATGATTACAGTGGTTATAAAGCACGCTTTAAATCAGGCCAGGTCATTGAGGTGGGCTGCATGGCCCATGCACGTCGTAAATTCCATGAACTGCATGTAACTGGGAAAAGTCAGGTCGCTGAACAGGCATTAGTGCTGATTCAGAAACTGTATGCGATAGAAGCAGAGCTCAGGAAAAAGACCGATGGTACAGCGGAAGACCGCCGCGAATACCGACAACAGCATAGTCAACCAGTGATGCAACAACTATATGAATGGCTCAACCAACATCATCTGACGGTGCCATCGAGTTCTCCCACCGCCAAGGCCATCAATTACACTCTGAAGCGTTGGCCAGCTTTAAGCCGCTATTTGGATGATGGCAATCTACCGATTTGCAATAATTGGGTAGAGGTGCGACACGAAGTCGCTTAATGAAGTTGTTCCCCCTGCGGGAACCACCCGTGTCACCGGGTGAATCTAGAAGGCTGAATAAAGAGCGCCTTCGACAATGTAACGAGGCACCGCAAGGTGCGGGGTATCAATCGTGAGAGGCGTACTCTTCTGGCAGCCATAGCCGGACAAGGGCTAGATAATCGGTATGGTGAACACATGTGAATCTGCGCAACGATCGTTAAATTGAACGAGCGGAAATGGCTAATACGCTCGAACCAAAACGGTAATGGAGGTGGGAATCGCGTCTTTCTACTACGCATTCGTGACCCATACGCCTCCCGGTCGATAGCAGGCACCTAAGCCGATGTACTTCAGTAAGCGGAACGTGGAAATCCCGTATTACCCCCATTGGGAAAGCAGTTTGCAAAAACTGCCCATGGTGATGCGGGCGAAGGAACGAGGAAAAAGCGAATGCCAGTCTGTAATGGGTTGGATAGAGGTTGAAACATTACCTCACGCGAAAGCGGGCTGACGTCCTTATGGTCTCTCATCACAAGAGAGTGTGTAGAACCCTTTTAATGGAGGGAGAGCAAATGAACGCAGCAGTATCAGCGTGTGCGCCTTCCAGCACATCGTGGGACAGCATCGATTGGATTGCTGTACAGCGTCATGTCAGAGGGCTGCAAGCGCGTATTGTGAAGGCGGTACAAGACGGCAGGTATAACAAGGCGAAAGCTTTGCAATGGCTGCTGACTCACTCGTTTAGTGGCAAAGCATTGGCCGTAAAACGAGTGTCTGAAAACAAAGGCAAAAACACGGCTGGGGTCGACAAGGTGACTTGGAATACACCCAAGGCCAAGACCGGTGCGATGATGTCGTTGAAGAGGCGAGGTTACACGCCCCTTCCGCTTCGGAGAGTCCTTATTCCGAAGAAAAATGGCAAGATGAGACCTCTCGGGATACCCACGATGAAATGCCGGGCCATGCAGGCGCTCCATCTGCTGGCTTTGGAACCCATCGCGGAGACCACTGCTGATCGGAACTCTTATGGATTCAGGGCTTTGTTGCACAAAGATTTCATAACTATATGATTTTAAAAGTTTTGATTGTTTTTTGATCCAAAATTAAATTTATTTAAATCAGATGCTTACATATTTATGCAACAAAGCCCTTCGTAGCCTGCTTTTTCTACGGCTTTAATTAAAGTAGCGCGATCAAGTGGTTGATGCGCATAAATGACTGCTTTTTCGGTAGCCAGATTTACATGAGCCGATTCAACACCCTCAACAGATTTTAAAGCTTTTTCCACACGGCCTACACAAGAAGCACATGTCATCCCCTCAATCTCTAATGTTTAACTGTAGTGTGGCGTATCAGTCATTTCGGTACTCATATACGATCTCTATCATTTAGATATGCTGAGTTCTATATGCGAAGATCAGCTCGAACCAAGATTAGGTGGAATTCAGGGATTACTTTTATTTCAAGCAAGTACAGGTTTTATCTGTACGATGAGGAAAATAAGAGAGTAAAAGTGGTAAGGAATTCCCACTGTTACTCTAACAGAGATTAAGCAGGATCAGCTGTAAATCCACGCTCACTGAGAGTGGCAATGACTTGATCCTGACTCACCGTTGTGTTGATTTCAATAATACGGTTTTGTAAATCAATATCGAGTGAGGCATTCGAGTCGAGCTCTTTAATTGCGGTAGTAATGCCGCGTGCACAACCACCACAAGTCATATTAGCGATGTGAAATTTTATATGTTGCTCCTTTTTAACAAAACATTTGTTTAAAACATTAGAACAGTAACTCTAAACTTTCACCATACAACCAGCCTTTTTCTGAATCAGTTACTCGCTGTAACTTGGTCTGTTTACAACCTTACAGTTTTCTTCAGAGTATTCCAAAGAAGAGTGTTCTAATGACTACAGTAAATAACACTAAATATAAAAAAAATGGAAGAATAATTTACTAAGTTATTGTTTTTAAGTTGATCCTTGTTTTATATGGGGGTGATAATAACTTCTGATTACTAGTTTTTACCTTAAATATACCGATTGAAAGATTCATTTAAAGGCTATGAATACATGAGTTTTACAGTTTGGCTAGGTCAGCATGAGTACTTTTCACAAGATTTAAGATCGACCATGAACGTGATTAAGTTATAGGGGATTGATGAAATAGTTTTTATGAATTTCTGGCTTTCTGGGCTGATTTTATCAAATTCATGTCTATGCAAAATTGCGACATATTTCTCGTGCTGGTAGTTATCCAGAGTTTGGTCTGCATCTATCCATAGTGCAGACCTTTTTTTGGTGACAGTTTTTTCTTAGTGATTTTCGATCTGGATGTAGTGATTTCACGTTTGCAGAATATATCTTGGCGGTGATCCATCTAATATTCGTGATTATAAAGAGAGCTAATTCACAGGTTCTACAGATTATGTAGCGACTAACTATATCAAAGTCTATTTGCAGTTGATGGTTGGCGCTTAGTTTATATTTACGCTTAGGTTTCAGTTAAAAAATCAATATTCTGTTGAATCCGTGATTGAATCATCTGTAGGGTAGATTCTCGAATTTGATGGGGATACAGGCGCTGCGCAATTTGACTAAATTGAAGTGCAATTTCACGCATGGTCAAGATGATCTCATCGACTTCTAGAGTAGTCAGATTAGCTTCTGAAGTACCGAGTTTATGTATGTCATTTCGGGAAATATTGAGCGCTTCTCCCATAATGTCCATTTGATGATAACCACCTGGACCCTCGCAGAAGGTCACATCATAGGCTGGAGCCAATTTCCATTGACCATTTTTCTCCATGAGAAATGAAAAGTTCTTAGTATGGTCATCCCGATTATTGAAAAGCACATTAAACACAGCACGTTTAAAAGCATGCAATCTTTCTCGTACATCTTGCGTACACATCAAGGTTGCCCGGAGAAAATTGCGATAGTCTAGGCTACCTGGAACTTTATAGTCTGCTCCTGTATATGCAGCCAAACTCTGCATTGGAATCCGCATACCATTTTGACGATCGAATCGTTTAGAAGCAAAAGCCGTTAAACCATTGGGCAAATTAAAGAAATGGGTATCTGGAGTCTCAATTGCACAAAGTCGCAAACATTCTGCATAGACGGCTTCAATGGCGCAGACTTCAGGATGCTCTTGCTGAGCAGGAAACTTAATCAGCCAGGCTTCATGTTGATCAGAATCTTGAGTCGAAAACTCTAAATTGACAGGATCTCGGTAAACCAACGCTTTTGGTCTGGCACCTTGAGGGGAGCCACCCATGACCAATAAATGCTGTAGAAATTCACCACCTTCACCTTTGAGTACTTCTTGAACTTCCTGGGCCAGTTGTTGTAAAGGGATATTTTCTGAGGTTTGCATGTCAGCAACACAAGGTTCAAAGGAGAGGGCACCCATTGCGTGACTACTAATATAGGTCAGACGCTCCAAAGGTCCAATTCGTGCTGAATTTAAGCCAATTTTTTTGAAATATCGATCCATCAACATCATGCCCCAACCATCTGGTAAAGCGTCATAGACTGGACCTGGGAGTCCCATTTGATGAGTAGGAAAACCTTGTCTGAATGGTAGACCTTTTAAAGGCAGCAAGTAAGAAGAGAGCTCAACACCTTGCTGTATTGCTTCTGGACTATATTCAAAAGCAATGGTGGGTCTACCTGTCGTGGCTGTTGAACTAATCAGCGTTCCCCATAACCATGATTCGCCCCAACCGTTGTAATAAACATTAAGTCTATTGAGCATTATCCCTTCCTCTTAATACGGTGGCGCTTACTTTGACTCTCATAGCGAAGAATGTCATTCACACTGTTAAGCTGAGGTTTAAATAGTTCCTGAAGTTCGTTTAATCGACCCAAGACCATTGCAATACGGACTAAATTTTCAACAGATACATTTCGTCCCGCTTCAAGATTCGAAACTGTATTCACGCCGACACCAGCGCGTGCTGCTACCTCAGCTTGAGACATCTCCAGAAAGAGTCGTTGCTTACGTAAACGCTCACCTAAAAGAGTCACAACTTCTTCTGGTTTAGTGAAATATAAATCCATTAAATTGGGTCTTAAGAATGAATAATTTAATTAAATCACAAAATAATGGAATTAATCTATAGCTATAGTGTGGCTAAGGAGGGCTTTGTTGCACAGCACATCAGAAGGGTAGGTATAGTCCTTGGGTATCGGTTACAGAAAATCATCAGGATGTACTTTGACTGATTGTTGATACGGAGATTTCAGTATTTTCATTTTTCCTAATAGGTCACATTACTTAGAAAGGGTTCTTCGAAAATTAGTTCATACTTTAAAAATCCTATAAATATTGAGGATATTTTCTTAATGCTTTCAATATAGCATGCGGCTATATGTAACTCGAACGGGCTTAATCTGCCTTTCAGTATAAATTTTTTGGGCGTGAGAGGGGAGAGGTGTGAGGGCAAGCAATTTATATCGTGGATACTTCTAAATTACTTATGTAATAGAAGGTGGTAAACATGGATTTAGAGGTAATAACACTAAATATAAAAAAATTGGAATAATAATTTATTAAATTATTGTTTTTATGTGGTTATTGGTGATGTTATGAATAATAATAACTTTTTTCTTGATGAATTTTACCTAAAAAAATTGATCAGATAATTTTCTTTAAATGTCATGCATACATAAATTTGACAGTTTGAAGGGATCGGTATGTGCATTTTTCACAAGGTTAAAGATCGACCATAAATGTGATAAACGGCAGAGGATCATTGAAAAATGAATGGATTTAAACACTACATGTATGCACGAAAAAAAGTATCGCTGCGGTTCTGCTGACAGGCTGTATTGAGCATTGAATGCAAATGATGTAGTAATTGTCTACAGGCTATAGGACCAGCATGAAGAAGAATGAAATGTAGTTGCCAATTTATAACCTTGGTTGAAAAGCATAGCATTGTTATTCGGAGAAGTGAGGTAAGCCATCCTTCTCTTATTCATTTAAAATGATTCTTACTCAACTGATCTCGACTCATGGGCTGGTTCCAATTAGACGGATAATAACTTCCATCCCCTATCTTTTTCTTACCACATTTCTTGCATTTAATCCCTTCTTTGGAGATTTGATTCAGCATCACTGTTGTCGGTTGAATCAAATCAATGACATAGTTCGTTGGTTCAGGAAAAGCAGAAGAGGCTGCTTTATTGCAAAAGAGAACATTCGGATCAAATGGATTGGATTGCACAAAAGCCATGATACAGCCACAGAGTAATTCACCTGCATGTAATCTGTAACATCCATTCAGGTCATCAGACGAAGATTAATCTGAAATTTAAGCACTAAACACCATAAATCTATGTATGGGCAGACTTTTTTGAGACATATGTTGATAAACATGCGGCAAGTTACATTGCTTAAAAGTCTATCTAAGTTAACGATCTATTCAATTCTGGATAAGTAATCTGAATATTACGATCCTAAATTACCCGAAGAGTATTAAGATTTCTAAGAATCGTGATTGTTGGTTTATTTGGGAAATTAATCAGTGGATTGAAGCAAAGATGATGGCTCATTAAGGATTGTGGGCTTCGACTACTTAAATTTTAGGTATTTTGAATAAAGCATATTTCAAAAATCTGAATTAATGGATTTAAATTACCATAAAAACCTTCAATATTTGCTTGAATCCATTGTTGTTGAGAGTCAATGCGAGACCAATCAATACCATAACCACAATGAGCAATCAGATGCTCAAAGAAAATCCGTTGTGTACGTCCATTACCTTCACGGAATGGGTGTATGACATTAAGCTCACAATACAAGTCGGCAAGTTGAGGGATTAGTTTTTGTGGTGCTAAGCCTTGAAAGTATTTTTTTTCTTGAAGTGGCCTAAGTAATTTATTGGTTTCAATTTCAATACGGGAAAAATTACAAAAACGGGTATCACCTTTGGAAATATCGATTTGTCTTAATTTTCCTGCCCAGTCGTATAAGTCGCCAAAAAGCTGTACATGAATTGATTTTAAGTATTTTAAGTCGTAGGGTGGTTCAGCATATTCAATGAGACTACTTGCTAATCCAGACAGTTCCAGTTCAGCTTGTTCTAAAATTTGTTCATCACGAATATTGAGTTTGTTCTTTAGGATATTTGTGCCAGGGTAACAATACAGGCTGTCACCCATTTCCCCATATTTATCCATACATGCACCTGACTAAGATTCGGGTTGCGAATACTTCTTATATTTTTGCAAGATTTCAGCTTTACTTTGTTGAGTTGTTTGAGCTGTCGTTGTAATGCCTTCAAGCTTTAGGCTGGCTTGATAGTTTTGCGAACGTGTCGCTTGAATATATTTTCTTTTCTGTTCAGTGGTTCTGAGCATTTCGAAACTCCATTGATGCTACACGTGAAGTAAGTATAGCAGAGAATCTTTTTGATCAATGCTGCATACACAGCATTTCTAAAATGTAATACAACGGTATTGTTTCATGTAATAACAGAAAACTAAAAAAAAGTGGAAGAATTCTTAAAATTTAGACCGTCATAGATAAGCAAACCGTATGTATTTGTTGAGAATTGTAATTTTGAGAAAATTTAGTTGATAAATTAAATGAAGTTTCATATACAAAGATATGCTCATTTTTTAAATCGATAAAAATGTTAAGATTTGACTATTTGGTAAAAAATATAGAAATTTTTATGGGGCAATTTATCATGCCCTTTTGCTTTGACCGAAAAAATGTTCAACTTGAGATAGTAAAAATTAACTCAGAACTACTGAAAATCAAAAAGATTAAACAGAGTCAGAAAGTAGTAGTACAAGCAAAGTTCAAAATAATCTATGTGAAAATTTGGCAAAAAATCTTGCTATTGATGCAAACGGAGCCAGGCTTACGTGTGCATTCTAATTATGTTGCAATCTTACAGTTGATACATAATCTTGATGATTTTATCGAAAAATCACAACAACACTTGTGCTTTGAAAGAAAAGCTCAGAAAGAACTGGATGCTAAATTTTTTGCAAGATTTTTTAAGCTAACAAAGAATTCAATAAAGGATCAACTTTTACCAAATCGTTCTGATCACAATGAATTTAAACAATGCAACGTGATAAAAATATTAAGCGAAAATGAATATGCCAAACATTGAAACACAAGAGCAATTCTTAGATTTAGCAGAAAAATATCAACAAGATTATTGTCTATTACGTGATGATATTGTAAATACACAATTTGTCGATCTATCAGATGATTTGTATAAAGATGTCTACGCTCTATACAAATTAGCACAACAAATTTATAGCTATATATCAGGCTCCAGACAGATCGGTAAGTATTCTTTTTTAGCTGCTGTGAGTTTTTTTGCATGTCCAGATTCTAGTAATACACAAGAGCTGTCATCGCAACGTTATTTGATTCTACAAGCGAGTTTTTTAACATATCGGCAGTATCAAGAATTTGCAAAAATTGATAAAGCTGAGAATAAGCAAAAACATGTTTGTGACCTATTACGCTATGTCTCACGATATGTGCTGGATTCTAATCATGCTGAATTATTTCATGAATGTAGTAAGCTGCTAAATTGTTATGTCACGTACGAACGTAATTTGAAAAAAGAGGATCGTAATCAACTTTTTAATATTAAAGATTTCGAACAAGTACAAGTCATAGAGTATTTATCGGCTCTATTAATAATTTTTAAAAGACTAGATGATCGTCGTGTAGTTCATCGTCAGCGTAAGTCAAAAAAAAGCAAAGTTTTGCAATGGCCGACGAAAAATGAACTCAAAAAATTTCGTGAAATTAAAACGGGTAAGCAAGTAGATATTGGACATAACGCAAAGATTAGTATTTATGATGCCGCTCTTCACAAAGATGAAGAGGGTGAAGTTGATCTATTAGATCCTGAAATGGAGTTTTATTCAGAAGATGAAAAGTCTAAAAATTTAAATTATATACTCAGCGATAATGCGACGCATCTAATGCGGCATCGCCAGCGCCGTCATGCTCCTTTTGTTACAAATCCACATTATTTGGCGCCAGATATACTGAAGCAAATTGTTTATGTGTTGAGAACCGAGTTATCCGGGCACTGGAGGGATGCTGCAATCGCTGCAGCATGTTTATTGTCACTTTTGACGGGATTATCACCCGTCGCACTGATGGATTTTAACGAGCTTATTCAAGATGGAATTTTGATCCAGAATGGTTCAAGTAGACGTCGCGAATATTTACTCAAATTAAATCTTAAAATTACAGAGCAGAAGATTAAGAGCTTAAATCATGTGCGGTGGAATGAAGTGATGACACATCAACTACATTTACCTTCTGCTTGGTTTGACTATATAGAACAAGCATCGAATCCACTAATTTCATCAACACACATTAATACGAAACTTAAGAATTGGCTTGATAATCGGTTTGTAGGTTCGATCACTGTAGAAAAACTGCAGGCTCAATTATATTTTCATATATATTATGAAACATATAATGAATATCTTGCTCATGTAATTGCTGGGCGGGATAGTCAGCATCACATGCCTGGTATCTATTATGGCGGGCTACCGAAAACTCAACTCAGTAGCACATATCTAGCCTTTTTAGAAAAAGCACTTACACCACATTCCACACATTTTACTGAAGACACGGCTGAACTAAAAATATTGCAACAACAATTCAAAGTGCAATCTGCATTATCTATAGGAAGGATAGGGAGCCAACTGGCACTTGAACCCAATTTTGTGAAAGAGCAATTCCATATTTTACATAGACATTGTCACGAAAACATCCAAGAAGATAAGCACATTATTAATCAACTTAATGCATATGCGTGTTGGATGTGGCATATCAGTTTGTTGAGTTTGGCAAGTCGGCCTAAAAAAAACCTGTTGGGGAATTTGGATGATTATTGTGTTGAGCTCAAGCTTTTATATGTGAATGATAAAAAAAATAGTAAAGCAAGAAAAGATGGTCGTTTTATCCCTTTATCTGATTTTTTCATAAAAACACTGCAAAATTACACTGCCTTTTTAGAACAAATTATTGAAGCGTACGGTTCATTTTTTAGACAAGTCTTTGCAAAGAAGAAGATAACTGTAAATGATCTTTTTGGTAAGGTCATTTTTAGTAAAGATATCTTGCCGATAACTGTCAAAGAATGGCAGAGCAGGAAAATTAAGTTAATCCCTTTATCGAGAAAATGGGTGAATTCATATATGCAAGGAGTCTTTCCAAAGAATATGTATTCGAATTGGTTACGTCATTTTGACATGAACTTTTTGATGCATGAGCAGCAAGAGGGTAAACCAGCATTAGCTTTTCACTTAATTCAGGCCCTGTATGGTCATGACCAACGTGACCGAGAGGCTTTTCATCCGCATTCTTCACTTATCCCGAATGTCTATGTACAGCAAGCCCGCCAGCAATTGCAAGATAATGTCAAATCTTTATCGATTAAACACTTAGAGCGAAAATAGTTGTATGCAAAAAATCAAAGAACTAATAAAACCACAACTAGATGATCTATTTGTTGATATTCATAAAATGGTGAAAAAGTCGCTAGATAGACAGCCTTCTCCACCTGAAGTATTGACGAAAGAAATGCAGCAAAAACTTGATCAGCAGATCGCTGAAAAATGGCATGACATTAAAGATAGTGTTGATTGTTTGAGTCAAAAGTTGAGCCGAGACGAACAATCAAAACTGATGCAATTTACTGAAGATGAATTTAATAAAAGAAGGAAGCAATTCAACCAGAATGTAGATAAAAAATCATACAGAATTAAGCTAAATCCACATACTAAACGGATCGTACTGCCTAGAAAAATTGAGAGTACAGAGTCACGGTTAGAACAGGGGCATCTACATATCCATGTACTTAAGGAATTAAGGCAGTATTGGCAAGATTCATTTGAATATTGGAATGAACCAAAGTACTTATGGGGAAATTTATGCTTAAGTTTTATATATATTTCAGGCTGTGCAGATGAACAGCATTTGATTGCAATTCAGAAGCAATTGCAGGAGGCCATTGAGCTTGGTACAGATCTGAATTGTTTTCGGTTATACCATTCGGACTACAAAAAAATCACTAATCCATTGTTACTACATTATCGTGTTGAAAACTCTCAATATGGCAACGATGTAGAACAGGGAAAGTTGTACCAATGGAAACATGTTTTTTTTAACCCATATGCGCAGTTCATTTTGCAATATTTAAAAAAGTTGAAAGCTGCTCAGAAAGAATTTTGTCTGCAACATTCAGTTGAAGATTGTATTTTAGAAAGCTTGAGTAAGATAGGCAGGAAAAAAAGTCTTGGGGATCTGCAATATCAAATTAAACGCCGTGGATTTCGTGCATTTAATGATGTGCAAATGGTACTCGAATTTAATCCAAACCTCAGCATAGATATATTTTTGAGTAATGTGCTTCAGCAAGAGATTAATACTGTTGCTTTAAGGCCATCCGAATTTAGATTGCTGTGGAATAATGATTACAATCAAGTCACAGAACCAGATAATCGCCCTATTCATTTTGAACAAGAGCAGTTACTTCCTGAAGTTCCGACTGTTCAAAGCAAATTACAAACGATTCCGTATGAGTTGATGTTGTTTGGTCAAAAGAAACGTAAAGGTCAAAAAGTTGAGCGTTTAGATAAAAAGAGGAATAAAGAAGAACGCACGCTACGTTTTTGGCAAGAAACTAGAAGGGTGTTAGAGGAGAAGATAGTTGATGCTAATACGGAGGAAAAGTCTTTAATTGATGCTCAACTACGCTTAATTCACTGGTTAATGCATTTAAAAAAACGAGGGCTTCAATTATCAACTATTGAAAGCTACTTAGGATCGTTTGGCAAAGAATTTATATTTGAGATTTGGCTCAATAAATTAGATTTAAAGCAACAATCCATAGATGACTATGAGGATTTATATCGGCAGCTATTGAAATACAGCAGTGAACGTGATGAAAAAGCAGTTCAACGAGATTCGGTGAAAGGAAAAACCTCTCGTAAGATGCACCAAAGCGCAGAATACCGTTTTGGTCGCCTAAAAGATTTTCATCAATTCTGTATAGAGAATTATGATGCTCCAGGGGTATTGGTGTTACAGAATTCAAGTTTTAAGCATTTACAAATTTGCAATGCACGGCTAGTGAGTCCTTTGCTATTTGGCAAATTATTGGAAAAACTAGAAAATTTAAGTCAAGAGCCAACGGCATCAGAGTGGGTCGATCATCTGAGTTGTTTAAAGCTGATGTATTTACTAAGTTATAGAACTGGACTTCGATTAAATGAAGTTCGTTGTCTTAAAATACAAGATATTATTTGCCCAGAGCTACTTTATAAAGAAAAAGAAAATACAGTTTTTAATAATATCACGCTTCATATCCAAGACAATTCATATCGCCGTCTGAAAACGCGAAGTGCGAATCGTCAAATACCATTGAAAATTGCATTGTCAGAACATGAGTTTTTAGTAGTACAACGTTACATACAACATCGTTATGAGCAATATTTGGTTAATCAGCAGGATGATCTACTTTTTAGTGTGAATCATCGTGTATTAACTGATCAATGTATCAGCAAAATTACAGTAGATTTGTTTAGTCAAATATTAGGTATGCATCATGGCTTTAGTTTTCATACATTACGCCACAGTGCTGCTAACTATCTAGCAATAACTTTGCTCGGTTCAAAAGAAATGATCAAGACCTACACAGATTGTCCTTGGGTAAAAGCAAAAAAGATGAGGGATTTATTGTTTGGTATGAAAGCACGTGCTCAAGAAGAGATTATTCAACATAAATGGCAGGTGCTCGCCTCTTGGATGGGGCATAGCAGTATTGAGCAAACGGCTTCAAATTACCTTCATGTTTTGGATTTATTAGCAGTCGATCGAATTTATAATTCGCCGTGTATCATTTCAAAAAAAGTATTAGAACAGTGTTTTAGTCCAGTGAAGTCAAGTACAGACTACATAAACCTAAATCGTTATACTCAGCAGCAGAAATGGTTTAATTCTTATCAGCAAACACAGCCAGTTACGATGGCTGGCCGACAAGAAAAGAAGTTTAGTATAGAGAAGAGTACTCTGACACCTTTTCAACGTTTGATAAGTTTTAGAGAAGGTCGATTAAGCGAAGATACCCAAGCTCAAGAATGGATGCAACGATGTCAATGGATGAGCACTAAATGGATGGATCGCCAAAAATTTAATTTAAAAACGAATTATGTTTATAGTAAGAATTTAGAAGAGAGTTGGTTTGATGAACTTTACGAAAAGGCTAAAAAACTGACTCGTCCAGATGAAATAATTCCTCTCCTTGATTTTCATTATAAAGATGATAGGCAGCAAGATGCACTGAAAGAAAAGAACATGGTTAAGGCGCTTAAAATATTATTATTATTTGGAAAACTGCGTAAGAATTTTCTACATTTTCAATGCCGAATGAAAGGTGATGAGCAACAAATTGTTAATTTTATTACTGGTATAGAGCCAATGTTAGGAGATCATCTGTATTTAGAAAAACAAAACTACCCAGTTAATTTGGATGCTCCTGAGCGAACCGTTAAATTTAGTTTTCAAAGAGTTGTCGGCTCTAACAAAAAAAATGTTACTCCGCTGGTTATATTTAATTTAATGTTAAAAATGATGCAAAAAGATGAACTCTGGATCAAATAGCCTAAGCATGTTAAAGGGGAATTGTTTAGAAATTTCCCTGTTTATAAGTAAACTGCCTTTATGAAAAGCACCATGCTGACTTGGATTAATAAGCGGAATGTAGTATCACAGTTTGATCGCTGGATTTACGAAAATGGTGTGAAGATTAGCGGTATGGTAAATCGATGAGCTAAAGTGTTGTAGTCCAAACTCGATCTGACAATTACCCATTTTTTAGTGTGCCCGTCAGGTTAAATTTGAACTGAATTTTTCTCAGCCCAAATTCATTTCCAATCAAGTTATGTTTCAAGTGGCGTGCGAACACTGCACAATTTAATTCACGGTGCCTAAGACAGGTATCAACTTCGGACCAGCCATTCTAGCTTTGCTAATGATTTCCACCAGCTCATCATAAGTCAGTTCAAACTTATCCTCACTATCAAATACATAGACCATATTCTTGCCTTCATGTTCAGGTGGAGTAGGTGGTACAAATCGTTTCGGGATAAGAATTTGTGCGAGTTGTTCGTCAGTTAATTTAAATAAGTGCATGTTTTTATCCTACTGTTCCTTAAAATGTATTCAAACATACTCAAGGACTAATTCGCACTCTGTTAATGTCTTGTTGCCAAGCGTGTAACTAGAGCCTGAGTCGGTCAGTTCCGACTTGTAGCGGTCAGTCCGTTCTTGCAATATACGCTTTACAGTTTTGTAAGGCGTATAACGACTTATCTCATTGTCGTTTAATCTTGCAAGCACGTTTCTCGCAGCATTCCAATCAGCTTGCACAACTTCCCCATTGAAACGGTGAAAACGATCTCCCTTACGTGTACCTATTAAAAGGCCATGCAAGAAAGAATCACTTTGCGAAGTATATGCAGAATTGACTAGATGCACCGTAGAACCTCTACGGTGAGATATAGAAGTTAGGGCATTAGCTAACAAACCTTTAGCCCATGTATTTAAGCGTCTATTGGTGTTTTTGCCATAGTTGCGTTTACTTTGAATTGGGGATGTTAAATCTTCCGCAACAATCACTTTGGCTTTATCAACCAACTTGTGAGTTGCTGTAAATATTAATGTTTTGAGCTTTGCTTTTTGAGTATCTTGTCGCTTATCTAGTTTTTTTCGACCTAGATTATTTAACTCAATTTTCTGTTTCTTGTGTGGTTTAGCTTTAGCAATCGCTCTGAGCTTGTTTCTGTGCTTGTACTTTTGATTTAAATAATCTGATTCACTTGAGATCAGCTTGCCTAGACCACTCCCATATACATCGCCATCAGAGTCCACAAAAGCTTCTGAGTACCCTTTATCAACACCTACGGTTTCCTGACCACAATCCTGTGTTTCAACTGCATCATAAGTTGAGTGAACTTCAACATTACCGTTTTTTAGAATGATTCTAAGTGTGCCTTGTGGCGCAAAATCAACAGTCGTATTTAATGGGATTTTAATGGTTTGTCGAGGGATTAGGCTTGGTACTTTAAGCCAACATTGACCATTTAACTCAAAGGTTTTACACATATCCGCACGAACAATAATTTGATTATGTGTGTGATTAACACCATGCTTAAAGTGATTACGCATTTGACGATGGAGGAAATTATCAGTCATCCATTCATCTTTTTTAAGCAAGGTGTATAGTCTTTTTTGTTCATTATTACAGGAGGTGCGTTTTCGGATCGCCTGCTTTACTTTGTCTTTTGATGCTTCTCGATAGGCTTTAATATCACCTATGCAATCACGTAGCGTTTCTTTCCACGCATTTGCAGAAACACCAAAGTCACGACTTTCTTTCATCCACGCATCACGAATAGCTCTGTCACTGATATTCAAACCTGAAATAGCACCATATTTAGCCCACACCTCGCTACGAATACGACCAAGTAAAACAGCTTGTTTCTCAAGCTGTTTGTACTTTTGCACATTCAAGTTTTTACAGTGATGAATGCGTGTTAATTTCACAAAGTCATGCCTAGGTTAAGGGATTGGATAATCAATAGATATGGATGCTAATATACCAAGACACTCACCTAAAATACAAAAGATAATCATTTAAATCTCTAATAAATACCCACCTTGCCACTACTGAATCGACATAGACAAAATGAGAACTTATGCAAATATTTGTCTATATTTTTAGTTATAGTTAATTACTCTCGTAAAACAGCTGACGAAGTCCGAGATAGAATCATTGCGTCAAAACAAACGTGATGCTTATGCACTTATGATGAAAATGAATTAATTATTATTTAATTAAGTTAAAAGACTGCTATATAGCGGTCTTTTTTGTTTTTGAGCTCTACAAATTTTAATGAGTACATATAGTTACTTTTATAAAAATGATAATAAAGGGTAGAGGAGGTCATCTAAGAATTTAAAGCACAAGACTTATTTAACATTGATGACAGAAAAAGTGAGTTGTTGGGAACTTAAAGAAGAGGTGGTACTTATAATGGTTACTAAAATACAAATACTTAAAATATTAAATATATAAAACAATATATTACAAATATATATGATGCGTAGTGTACGCATCATACATAAAGCGTTCTATTTTGATATAATTGATCCAATCAACCCATTGTTAGGTTTCATTTAAATTCCATGAGTCTTACTGAAATTAAAGTTCGCCAAGCTCATTGTAAGGAAAAAACCAGTTTTTTATCCGATGAAGATGGGCTTAGCCTGAAGATTGAGCCGAGTGGAAGAAAATCTTGGTGCTATCGCTATACAGATCCACAAACTAAAAAACGTCGACGCATTCAGTTAGGTCGTTATCCTGATTTATCGCTGAAAAAGGCACGACAAGTCAGAGATGACTTTAAAGACAATGATTTCTGTTTTGAACAAGATACTGCCTCTAATGTCATCACCTTTGGTAAGGTCGGGGAGGAGTGGTTACAGTTCAAACTGAAAAATGCCTTCAACGATCTACCCCGCTGTGGTGTACTACAGTTAGCAGAAAGATGCTTACAGCAAGATATTTATCCAGACCTTCAGGATCTACCTTTTCAAAACATCAAGCGTTATGACCTGGTTTCAGTAATCAAAAAAATAGAGGGACGCCAAGTAAAAGAACCTGTCAAGAAAGCTTGTAGTTATTTGAACCAAATTTATGACTACGCTGTAGCGATGGGTTATTGTGAATTCAACATCGCGCATGGTTTAAATAAAATCGCCATTAACAGTAAAATCAAGAAAAATTATCCGTATTTGAAAGCGGAGGATATATCTGATTTTAAGTATAAATTACAAAAATTGGATGCCCATCCGATTATTAAAAAAGCACTGCTGTTCAAATTACATACTGGCGTGCGAGGGGCTGAATTGTTATTGGCTGAGCCTCATCATTTTGATTTAAATGAAAAAGTCTGGAAAATACCTGCCTTGCATATTAAACAGTTTCGACGAAAAGTCATATTAGGCCATGAGATTCCCGACTTCTTAGTTCCACTTTCAGATCAGGCTTTAGATATTTTAAAAGACGTCATGCAATGGTCATACGGTGAAAAGTACATTTTTGCTAGCCCACGGAAACATAATCAACCGATTCATTTTAATACATTAAATATGGCTATACGTAAGATGGGCTATGGAAAACATCAATTATCCTCTCATGGACTACGTTCCACTTTTAGTACCATTTTGAATGACTCAGGTTTGTTCCAGGATAACTGGATTGAGGCACAACTTTCACATATTGATAAGAACCGTACCCGTGCCAGCTATAATCACGCTGACTATTTAGCCCAGCGGACTGAAATGATGCAGTGGTGGGGTGATTATTTAAGTACTGCTAAGTGAAAATCGTACTTTTATACATAGACTTAAAACATTATGGGGTTTCAAATGGATAGTAAACAATATACTTGCCGTGTTACATGGTCAGCAGAATATAATGAGTATGTTGGGTTGTTCGAACCACAAGCACTAGCCATTTGTTGTAATTCAGCTTTAAGCGCCCTTAATTCTTTCATGCGTTTATTCACTAGTGCAAGTTGCTGATCAATTAATGCATTAACGCTAGAGCAGCTTTCTTCTGGCTTATTTTTTAATTCGATAAGACGTTTAATATCATTGAGTGATATATCTAGGCTGCGACAATGCTTTACGAATTCCAATTGTTTAAGTGCTTTGCTATCATACAGCCTGAAATTACCTTCTGAACGATTTGGATTTAACAGAAATCCTTCTCTTTCATAATATCTAATCGTTTGTATTGAACAGCCCGATTTTTTTGACAATTCGCCTATTTTCATCAATTTCCCCCAGACATTTGACTCTATAGTTACTATAGAGTCTATAGTATAAGTATGCAACGAAAAGGATATATAAAAAATGACTGAGAAATATTTAAACAATACGAATATCGTTAATTTTGAACACAAAGATATCCAATCCTTGATCGATCAACGTAGGTGGAAAAACTTGGATAACTTCAACAAAATTGGTGCCGCTTATCAGTTTGTAAAAGATGAGATTTTCTTTGGTTATAATGAAAGCGATGATATTGCAGCAAGCGATGTGCTAGCAGATGGTTATGGACAATGTAATACTAAGGGTAATCTGTTAATGGCACTATTGCGTGGACTAGGCATTCAATGCCGATTTCATGGGTTTACCATAGACCAGCAACTACAAAAAGGTGCTATCCCAAGCTATGTATTTTGGTTAGCACCTAAATACATCATTCATAGTTGGGTAGAAGTTTACTTTGAAGGGCGTTGGATAAACTTAGAGGGCTTTATATTGGATGAGCAATACTTAAGCTCTCTACAGGAGAAATTTGACCAAGTAAAAGATGATTTTTGTGGTTATGGTGTTGCAACAAAGTGCTTTTCATCACCAGATACAGATTGGCGTGGAGAAAATACCTATATTCAAAAAGAAGGTATTCATGATGACTTTGGGCTTTATGATTCCCCTGATGAGTTCTATCTCGAAAAAGGGACTAACTTGTCGGGGTTCAAACGCTGGATATATCAACGCTTGATACGTCACTTGATTAATATGAATGTATCAAAACTAAGAAATAGAAAAGTACTAGAGGTACAAAATGCACAACCATAATCATAGTCATCAACATGGTAAAGATGACCGTATTGGTTGGGCATTTTTCCTTAATGTGACATTCACTATTATCGAATTTATAGGTGGTTGGCTCACTAACAGTACGGCGATAATGGCAGATGCAGTTCACGATCTTGGTGATAGTCTTTCAATAGGTTTTGCGTGGATTTTAAGTCGTTTTTCAGATAAAGAAGCATCAGATAAGTTTAGTTATGGTTATCGTAGACTTACTCTCTTTGGCGCATTGATAAACAGTATTGTTTTAATCATTGGCTCAATTTGGATTTTATTTGAAGCAATTCCAAAGCTGTCCAATCCTGAAATGCCTGTAGTCGAGGGGATGTTAGGGCTAGCGATACTCGGCGTTGCCGTTAACGGATATGCTGTATTAAAATTAAAAGCGGGTGAAACATTAAATGAGAAAGTGCTGACATGGCACCTTCTTGAAGATGTACTTGGATGGGTTGCCGTTCTTATAGTCTCTATCGTACTGTTGTTCGCTGAACTGCCGATATTAGATCCCCTTTTATCAATAGGGTTCACGCTGTTCATCTTGTTTAATGTTTTCAAAAACCTGAAATCAACACTCGTTTTATTTCTTCAAGCTGCACCCGATAAAGAGACTCAAAAGCGTATTAAACTATCACTAATGGAATTTCCTGAAGTTAATGGTATCCACCACATGCACTTTTGGTCACTAGATGGTGAAAGTCACGTTTTAACAGCGCACCTTGAGCTGAGTGACAACTTTGACGTTAAAGAATTAATTAGGCTTAAACAAGAAGTTGCAGCTAAATTATCTTCCTATCATTTATCGCATACAACGATAGAGTTTGAGTTTTTAAATGAAAATTGTCGGGATGAAGCGCAGTAAGCTTTATCAATAAAATGTTGGGCATACAATATTAAAAGCAGCTTAATTAGGCATAACCTAGTAATTAAGCTGCTTTTTTTGATTTTAAATTTCGTCGGATTGCTGTTTGCTACTCTCAGAGCCATGCGCCCATTGATATAAAATAGGCAATACAAACAAAGTTAAAATTGTAGAAGATACAATACCGCCGATAACAACTGTTGCTAGTGGTCGTTGTACTTCTGCACCAATTCCAGTGTTTAACGCCATTGGAATAAAACCTAAACTTGCGACCAGTGCCGTCATTAAAATAGGTCTTAAACGAATGATGTGCTGAGTTTCCATCATTGTCTTGGCTTGATGCGGATCAGTCTAAAGCATTCTCAGGAATAGAGGAGCTCGTTGCTGATGTTGTCGCTGATATGATTAGCAATAATGAAAAAGTTCCTACACCACTCTCCGGGAAAATATAGTAGGCAGTTTGTTGTCCTTGTTCTCAGTGGTTCAACAAAAACTAGCCCTCGAAGCCGCAGAACGTGGCGTGGACATAAATTGTTTAGTATCAGTAAAAAGAGCGATGTAATTTTAGTACGAGTGAGTGATAGAGCAGGAACCTATGCTTCATATATTCAGTAAATGGTATGTTTTTGAATTAATAGGTATTTTTAAATAAAGCTTTCTTTGATTTAGTGCTTTTTATTTAATAAATTAATTTTAAAAACAACTTAGGCTAATTGATAAACACTATCTGGAAAGATTAAAAGAAAATATTTTTTAATTTCTGCTAATTCATTTAAGGCAGGTTCCCTTTCAAGCAGTTGAAATGTCCAAATAAGTACAGCCTGATGATTATCATAGCAAGTATTTACTCCAAGAAAATTAGCCATTCCATAACTTCTATTGATGTTCATTTCTTTAATTAATTGATTTCCTAAGTCACGAGCTTGCTGGCTGATCAATAACTCATTTGGTAACACGGCGGTCATCTCCACAAAATAATCTAATGCAGGTTCAATCCTTATATTTAAAAAGTTATAATTTAGTTGAAATGGATAAAATATACTTTCTATAAGTTGTAATAACCTGCTGTAGGTTAATTTTAGCAAAGTATTACTCAGTCAACAACTTCAAATAACCCACAGCAAGTTATTTTTTGTAAATTAATTTAAATATGATTACTTGTAAGTTATCTAGCCTCATGGGCGATAGAAAAATTTTAAAATTAAGTGAAGTGGTGCATGCAACAGGTATCAATCGCAACACGCTCACAAGTATGTATTATGACCGTGCTGTACGTATTGAATTACCAGTCGCCGATAAGTTGTGTAAGTACTTTAACTGTACGATGAATGATTTGTTTGAGTTTAAGGAAGAAGTTGAAGAAAAAGATTAACTTAATACTTCGTTTGATAAGTTTTTCGAAGAAAAAGACTAGCCAATACTTAGTTTGATAAGTTTTTCTCTGCAGATCTAATATTGAATTTTATAAAATATCATTACAAACAGAGGTGGTTCCACTTGTTTGAACAACTAAAAGCGTATTTATAAGTGATATTCCGCTCTAGTTAAGCCACCTTGTTTTGTTGGGGTAGCTGATCATAGTAAAACTCATTTGGTGTCATTTTGTCT
>NZ_VPBF01000028.1:0-39320 GCF_013418865.1 Acinetobacter sp. YH12117 | reverse complement strand
CAGTTGTGCTGGCGACAATAGCAAGAGTGAACCACCTGATCCCTTCCCGAACTCAGAAGTGAAACCTCTTAGCGCTGATGGTAGTGTGGGGTTACCCATGTGAGAGTAAGTCATCGCCAGCTCATTATTCAAAATCCCCCTGCTTAAACAGCAGGGGGATTTTTTTATGCAGAAAATTTATCTGGGCTTCCTCATCTTGTTTAAGGCCGCTTTTAATTTTTTGCTGATTATTCCTGCTTCTATTTAAATAAATGCCTCATCAGCCAGAATAATTAACAATCAATTTTTTATCTCAAAATTAAAGCTAACAATTTAAATCCATATATATCCCCAGATTCAGCTAAAATCTTAAGATCAATATGATCAAATTACGATTCTAAGAGCTCTTTATGAAACTGAATTCATTCTCTCCGATCCCTGAAGATGATGATGAACTGCATCTTCCTGAAATTGTATATTGGGCGTCACTCGGTGAGCTAGAGCAGGTACAGCAAGCCTTACAGCAAGGTGCAGATGCCAATGGTAGTGATGAGGAAGGCTATAGTGCCTTGCAGGCTGCGGCAGAAAATGATCATTTGGATGTGGTGAAACTGCTGATGAGCAAAGGGGCGGATATGGAGCATCGTAGTCCACATACAGCACTGGAGCTTGCTGAAATGGCCGGTAATGAGGAAGTGGTGGCCTATTTAAAACAGCTCAAAGGGTTGTCTTAATTTACTTGTGAAAAACCTCATCCGAAGATGAGGTTTCTTTTATGGATATGATTAAAAATCTTTAGGTTTCGGCTTCCAATTCTTGCACAATCGCCTGGTTAAATGCAGGAATATCGTCCGGATTACGTGAGCTGATCAGTACCCATTCACCGGTATTGCAGCGATGGACTTCTTCATCGACCCATTTTGCGCCGGCATTTTCCAGATCCAGTTTGATGGTTTTATAAGACGTCAGGTTTTTATCGCGAATCCGTTCGGCATTAATTAAAACCCACGGACCATGACAGATTGCGGCAATCAGTTTGCCCTGATCAGTAAAGTGCTGGATGATTTTATGCGCTTCGGGATTAATTCGAAGCGTATCGGCATTGACCGTTCCACCGGGAATGACCAGTGCATCGTAATCTTCCGGATTGACCTTATCGAGCGTTGTTTCCGGTTCGGTACTTAGACCAGGATCTTTATCAGCCTTGACCGTTTGAACTTCTTTTTGTTCTTCTGCTGCATGTATGGCTTCAATGCCTTTAGATTTCAAATATTCAAAGGGTTTGATCAGCTCATCCTGCTCCACACCCTGATTGGACGTAATGAATAATACTTTCTTTGGCATTTTCCCATCCTCGTTTCATGAATTCTTTTGCTACGTTAACAACTGAGGCTCAAGGCACTGTACTGGTTTTGACGGGAATATGTAATTGCTTGGCAATGATGTAAAAAAAAGCCCCATCAGGAGCTTTAAAAAAAATCGCAGGATAAAAAGGCTTAGAGTGCGCCTTTTAAATCATTTTGGTGCTGTTTAACCTGTTTGGCATAGCGTTTGCCTTGGCGTTTCATCTTCCAGCTGGAATGATAACCGGTAGGGCCAACATTATAATAAGCTAGGGCTTTAGGCCAGCTGCCGGCTTTCGTGTTATAGCGATTTAAAATGTAAGAGCCGCATTGAATATTGGAAGATTCATCAAACAAATTACTGCCACAGCTTTGCTGCCAATAACGCGGAATGACTTGGGTTAAGCCCACCGCACCGGCTGGAGATACCACATGACTGCGGTAGCTGGATTCCTGGCGAATCAGCGCGGCCAGTAACAGTGGATCAATTTCATAACGTTCTGCATGTTGCACAATCATCGGCGCAACACGGTTAGCGGTGTCAGGTGCAACCGAATAGGCTTTTTGGATACCGACTGAAAGTTTAGCGGAACGTTTGGCAACGGAGCCGCCTCCTAAAGGTGAGCAGGCAATCAGGCTAAGAGCACTGAGGCCAATAAAAGAGGTTTTCAATAATAATGGGATGGTCAGTTTCATTTTAAAATCAGAAAAAAGCGGTGATGCTGCACCAGATTAGCCAGTGCTCGCGAATATGTTTAAGGATGTTAGTGAGCTGGGCGATATCCGTCAAGCCAACGGCGGCCTAGATCTGCCGCTGTTTTGTTAAGTTTTGGCTCCGATACTCCTTGTTTGAAATATCTTTAGAGTGCATTGGAAGATCATCTTTCTACTTATTGTGCTGTTCACGTTTAGGTCACTATGCAACTTTTAGGGTATAAAGCGGCTTTCATCGCATAATCTCTTATATACTTAGATGGTTGAAAATAAAAATATTTATTGGGTAGTTGCATGCTAGAAGTGATTGCACAGTTGTGTGGCGGGATCGGTTTATTCCTGATCGGAATGACCTTAATGACAGACAGTCTGAAAGAGATGGCCGGGGAGTCATTGCGTTTATGGCTGTCTAAATTTACCGGTTCACCGATTAAAGCTATTTTTTCTGGCATCGGTCTGACTTTGGCTGTGCAATCCTCAACGGCAACCACATTGGCCACCATTGGCTTTGTTAGTGCCGGTATTCTGACTTTTAGTCAGGCCATTGGTGTGATTATTGGCGCCAATATTGGCACCACCAGCACCGGCTGGATGGTGGCTTTTCTCGGGGTTAAATTTTCCATTGCCCATATTGCCTTGCCACTCATTGGTTTAGGGGCCATCTTTAAATTATTCAGCCGTGGGCGACTGTCTTTATTCGGTTTAACCATTGCTGGTTTCGGCCTGATTTTCTTTGGGATTGACTTGCTGCAGGTGGCAATGTCCGGTTTTGCCGAGCGGGTTGATTTATCGGTTTTCTCCAATAATTCTTTTACCACACAGCTGATTTTAGTGCTGGTCGGGCTGGTGATGACCGTGCTGCTGCAATCTTCCAGTGCAGCCATTACTGCAACCTTGGCGGCTTTGGCCAGTGGTGCGATTGATTTGTCCCAAGCCTTAGGTCTGGTGATTGGACAAAATATTGGTACGGTGGCGACCGCGATTCTGGCGGCCATGGGCTCAACCGCCAATGCCAAACGTACCGCGGCCGTGCATGTGGTGTTTAACGTGATTTCGGCCGTGTTGGCTTTTATCTTGTTGAAACCGGCTTTTTTGTGGCTGGCGGAACATTCACAGGTCGGCACTTGGGATGATGTGATTATTGTCGCCGCGTTTCATACCGCTTTTAGTGTGCTGGGAACCTTATTTTTATTGCCCTTTTTAAAACAGTTTGAACAGTTGATTGTAGGTTTAATTCCAGATCGTACCCCTTCAATTTTATGTTATCTGGATCAGGCCAGTTTTTCGGTGCCGGCTTTAGCGATTAATGCTGCTTCTAAAGTGATTTATTGGTCGATTGGGCATATCCTGATTTTACTGAAACGTGCGATTCAGGAAGGTCGTTTGCCTTCCAATAGTGAATTACAGCAGCTGGATGAAATCTTAAAACGGGTGCAGCAGTATCTGGAAGATTTATCGGTTAGTGAAAATGAGCTGGATCAGCAGCGTTTAATGGCGATGCTGCGCCTGATGGTGTATTTACGTGTGCTGCGCAGTGATCTGGAAGCAGTAGAACATGCCGAGCATATCCGTACCCAGCCAACTATTTATCAGATGGGGCTGGATTATATTCATGTGCTGGACAATCACTTTCAGTATGTCGATGAGTTTAACCGCCTGACCGAAGTGGCATCTTTAAATCGTGAGCTGTTAAACCTGAAACAATGGGTGGAAGAGCAGCGTGCCGAAGCGCGTGAAAAAGTGATTGAATATGCCACGGTGCAACATCTGAGTGCCGCGCGCAGTCTGGAATTACTGGCCGCACAGCGCTGGCTGGACCGTTTGATTGCGCATACCCAGCGTTTGGCCAATGTCTTGCAGGAAACCGAGAGTATGATGGATGATGTGGAAAAGCGGAAATATTATGCTGCCACTCAATAGCCTAAGCTATACAGTGATTAACTTCTGCAGCAGAAGCTTTTATACTGCGAGGATGTTTATCACTGGGCAACTAAAATGACACCGGCCTGTAAAATTTTAAAATCCAATAAAATTGACTATAGCATTCATGAATATGAGCATGATCCGAACGCCAAAAGTTTTGGGCTGGAAGCAGCGGAAAAGCTGGGTTTAGCCCTGGCCGAAGTATTTAAAACCTTATTGGTAACTGATGATAAACAGTATTATGTGGCGATTTTACCGGTGCATGTGCAGTTAAATTTAAAGAAAGTTGCTACCGCGGTGGGCTGTAAAAAACTGCATATGGCAGAGCCTAAAGATGCTGAACGTTTAACCGGTTATCTGGTTGGCGGAATTAGCCCGATTGGGCAGAAGAAACGTTTAAAAACTGTGATTGACCAGAGCGCGCAAAGTCTGGCAAAAATCTATGTCAGCGGTGGCAAACGTGGACTGGACATTGGTTTAAAGCCGGATGATCTGGCCCGGGTGTTAAATGCCCAGTTTGCCGATGTGGTGGATGAGTCTTAATCTGCACTGATTTTATTTTAGCAGCGGATTCAGTTATAAAAACCGGACCACGCCATGAATCAGGGCAGGTCCAAAAATCACCATAAATATGCCAGCCAGTACCATACTTAAGCAGGCGGCCACACCTTCTTCACGATGGCGCATAAAGGCTTTAGAAGTACCAAAACCATGCGCGGCATTACCTAAGGCTGCACCTTGAGCAAAATGTGAATTCAGTTTGAGTGCGAGTAAGACGGCATCTGCCATAAAACCGCCGGCAAAGCCGGTCATCATGGTGAACAGGATTACCAGTTCAACCGAGCCGCCCACCTGTGTACTTAACTCCATCGCAAAGGGTGTAGAGATAGAGCGCGCCATCAGGCTATATGTGGTTTCCTGATTCAGCTGAAACAGCTGCGCCAGATAAAAAGCACTGATAATGCCGACACACATACCGATCACAATACCCATGCTGATGGCCAGCAGATGGCGTTGAATCAGCGCGCGATATTCATAAATCGGAATGGCAAAAGCCACCGTGGCTGGCCCGAGCATCCAGACAATCCAGTGACTGTACTGCATATAGCTGTCATAGGAAATCCCGAAATAGAGCAGCATGCAGATTAATCCAGCCGGAACTAGAATGGAGGGTAAAAACAGCAGCACCGGATAACGACGATACAGCTGTTTGGCCACGATATAGCCCAGCAGGGTGAAGATGAAGCACAGGCTTGCGATCAGGTTCATCTTAATCTCCTGACACATATGCGGTGTTGTTGGTATTTTTCCTGAGCCGCTGTTCCAGTTTAAAACCCCAGCACACGCTATAGGCTGTGGCGACCATTACCGCACAGGTGCCGAGCGTAATCGAGAGCAGCAGTTGCCAGCCTTGGCTTAGCAGTAAGTCGAGATCATTGATAATGCCGACCACACAGGGAATAAACAGCAGCATCAGCTCGGCCAGCATAAAATCGGCGCCTTGCTTGATCCATTGCAGTTGAAATATGCCACTTAACAGCGCCAGCAGTAACAGGATCAGGCCAATCACACCCGCTGAAACCGGCAGCTGGAATATCTGTTGGATCAGCGCACCGAGCCACCAGATCAGGATTAGCAGCGCAATTTGTATGCTGAGGACGGCAACACGGGAAAGTGACCACATCGTTGAATTACCCTAAAGGTTAAACACGACTGTATTTTAGATTTGACCTACCAAGATGATTATGAATAATGAAAAAATAATTATGCCTATTGGGAATGATGGTGGATTTAAAAAGCCTGAAAATACTGGTCAAGCTGGTGCAATTGCAAAGTTTTACCCGGACTGCAGATGCTTTGTGCCTGACCCAGCCCACAATTAGCAAGGCCATTCGGGGGCTGGAAGATGAGTTGGGCACTGCGCTGTTTCATAAAGGTGAAGCTGGGCGTAAACGTGAAGTGCAATTGACTTACCTGGGCGAGCAGATTTATCAGCATGCGCTACAAATGCTGCAACTGGAGCAGGCGATTTATGATTCGGTGGCGGAAGTTCATGCGCTAGAACGTGGTAAATTGACGCTGGGTTTGCCGCCCTTGGGTTCGGTGCTATTAAGCCGGTTAATTGCCAAGTTTCATCAGCAGTATCCGGCTATTGAACTGAGCTTTTTAGAGGTAGGCGCCAGCGGGATTGAAGCTGCTATTCTGGATAAACAGATTGATGTCGGGATTGTACTCGGCCATTTAAAACCGGTATTGGGCGGAATTCCAATTATGGATTCGCCACTGTGTTTGTTATCTGCCCGGAATTCTGCATGGCAGGGACGTGAAACGGTATCGTTGCTGGAACTGAAAGATGAGTCTTTTTTACTGTTTGCCGACAGCTTTACTTTAAACCAGATGATTCTACAGGCCGCACAACAGCTGGGTTTTGAACCGAAGATTGTCTGTAAAAGCAGCCAGTGGGATTTTATTGCCAAAATGGTGGATTCCGACGTGGGGATTGCGCTGTTGCCTCAGGTTTATTGTGAGCAGTTGCCTGCCGAGCGTTATCAGATCAGCCGTTTGTGCCAGCCTGAGCTGAACTGGACCTTGCGAATGGCCTGGAATACGACAGTCGCCATGAGTCCGGCCACCCGGGCCTGGTTAAGAATTATTGAAACGCATCCTGATGAGATTCATTTCTAAAGTAAGAATTAAAGGATTATCGTGTGAAATCAGATTCATCTACAGCGCTAAACCTCTGAACAGATGAATCTTCCTCCAATTACAGGCAATTCGCCGGTTTGGGAATACCGGCCAGACGGCTTAAATGCCGCGCCACCAGTCCGGTGTTAAAACGCTCTTGCAAGAGGGCATTATTAATCTCAGGGCTGACCGTTTTCATCAGAAACTTGATTAACGGGCGAGTCGCCGGAGAATGACCAAACTGCTGATAAAACTGGCGCACAGCCTGCAAAATTTCAAAATGCCAATCTTCCAGTTCCAGCTCCAGGCTTTTGGCCAGCTCTTGCGCTACAGTTTCATTCCAGATGGTGTAATCGACCAAATGACCATCTTGGTCCAGTTCAAGATTCATAACACACTCAAAGCTTGTTTATTTTAAAGAGATACAACGGCTATAAGCCAGACACAGCTCGGCAAAGGTAGCATAGTTTAAACTGTGCAGATGGGCAGGCAATGGCTGGACCAGCAGCTCTAGATCATGCTCCAGTGCAAACAGGGTGCCGCATTGCTGACAAAATGGGTGATCAATGGCCAATACTGCATCACCCATCAGCACCACTGCATCGCCTTCACTATACAGACGTGAAACTTTGTCCAGCATGGCCGGGGTAGTATGGAAGCCGGATTGCAGCAGATATAAAGTATTTTGTGACATAACAGATTCCTTCCGGCTTACCAGTACAGCACGTGGTCAAAACGCTGGATAAAGTCCGCATTCAGTTCAATAAACTCGATTTCCTGCTGCGACTGGCTGACATAAGCTGAATGTTGATGCTGGTGTTCTACCAGAATCGGGCTTAAATCATAAAACTCAAAACTTTCGACCATATTCGAGGCCAGCTTGAAGGCGTGTTTGAGCTGGTCAAAAGCCAAATCTCTTTTGAGCAGACTTAGGGCAGCATCCTGTAATAACACTTTGACTTCACAGCCAAAAGTGGCCAGTACCATAGTCGCAGACAGGCTTTCATGTACCTGCTGGCTGCTTAAATTGGCCTGGCTTAAAATGACGAGTACAGTTTTCACACAATTTACCTTTTAAATGCAACAAATTCTCAAATAGAACCACTTAGAATTGAAGAAGGCGATCTGCAGATTGCACTGCATCGGCAAGTTCGCCCAGACCAACCAATTCAAAGCCCGCGGCTAAATTGTGTTGATGAAGTTGATGACGTTTGGCATTGTCCTGATCGGTAATTCCGCGTAACAGTGCCGCACTGACACAAACCGGCAAACGAATCGACAGTTTTTGCCATTCCGATTTTAACTGTCGCTGATCATCGGGTAGCCATTGTAAATCGTTAGCGACCATAACAGCGTCCTGATAGAAGAACACCCGGAAATCTTCATTCTTGCTCTGCAAGGCTTGAGCCAGACCCAACGCATGCCAGGCATGAATTGAGGTTGGCGCGGAGGTAATTAGTAATAAGGTACTCATCAAAATTCACTAATGAAATGTTCCCGCAACACAGGGGGCATTCAGACTTCATAAGAAAAAGGTAGTATACAATGATTTTAGTGACTGGTGGTTTAGGCTTTATAGGCTCGCATATTGCATTAAGTCTGATGGCTCAAGGGCAAGAAGTCATTATTGTCGACAATTTATCCAATGCCAATTTACAAACCTTAGAACGACTTGAATATATTTTGGGCATGTATGTGCCTTTTGCCAAAATTGATATTCGTAACACCCCGGCCTTAAATAAAGTCTTTGAACAGTATTCGGTCGATGCAGTGGTGCATACGGCCAGCTTTAAATCGCTGGAAGAATCGGTCCTGAAACCGCTTGAATATTATAATGATAATGTCAGCTGTATTATGAGTCTGCTGCGTGCCATGCAGCGTACCGGGGTACGTGTGCTGGCACATTTATCTAGCTTAACCGTGTATGGCCAATCCAGCCTGCAACTGAAAGAAGATCTGCCATTTCAGTATGCTTATCCGAATCCGTATATCAAATCTCAGCAGATGGCTGAGGAAATTATTCAGGATACTTTTAAAACCGACAATGAATGGAAAATTGCCTTATTGCGCTTGGGCAATATTGCTGGTGCCTTTGAACATGGGGTACTGGGTGAGATGGTACCGCCACTGCCAAAAAATATTGTACCCCTGGCGATGCAGGTCGGGGCGCGGCAACGCGAATTTATCGAGCTGCGTAAACAGGCCCAAACTGAAGACAAGACTGTTGAACGTAGTTTCCTGCATGTACTGGATTGTTGTGAAGCGGTGTCTTTAACCCTGCAATGGCTATTCCAGCAACAGCATGTTTGTGAAGCCTTTAATATTGCCGGCGAGGCGATTTCGATCCAGCAGCTGTTAAATGAAATTTCGAGCGTCACCGGTACCGAAATTAAAACGGTCGATGCTGATGTATATCCCTATGCCGAACTGGATCAGGTCGCGGCCAATATTAGTAAAGCCAAAGAGGTACTGGGCTGGCAGCCGAAACGCTCGATTCAGCAGATGCTGGAAGATGAATGGCGCTTTTATCAGCACACCTTGCGCGGGCAATGATAAATTTAATCATGATAATAATTATCATTTACAATTTTATCCGCCTGACCTAAGATGAATATATTCGCCATAGCCGCTGCATCAGGGCAGCGTTATAACAGCATTGAGAACAGTAAGAATAGATAGGGGTGAGTATGCAAACACGTATCGAACACGACACCATGGGCGAAGTTGAAGTCCCGAGTGAGGCCATGTGGGGTGCACAGACTCAGCGCAGCTTACAGAATTTTAAAATCGGGCAGGAACGTTTGCCTCGTCCCATGATTCGCGCTATGGGCTTGGTAAAAAAAGCCGCGGCCATGACCAATGCTGAACTGAACCAGATTCCTCAAGAACTGTCGCACTATATTGTTGATGCAGCTGAAGAAGTGATTGAAGGCAAATGGGATAGCCAGTTTCCGCTGGTGGTATGGCAGACTGGTTCGGGCACGCAAAGTAATATGAACTGTAATGAAGTGATTGCCAATATTGCTAACCAGAAACTTGGCAATCCGCTGGGTGCACAAAAGCCAGTCCATCCGAATGACCATGTGAACCGTGCCCAATCAACCAACGATTCTTTCCCGACCGCGATTCATGTGGCTGCCAGTTTACAGATCAATGAACTCTTAATTCCGGCAGTGACCCGTTTAAGAGATACCTTGCAGGCCAAAAGCGATGCCTTTGCCGATATTGTGAAAATTGGCCGTACCCATTTACAGGACGCAACACCTTTAACCCTAGGGCAGGAATTTAGCGGCTATGTCTCGCAGCTTGATCATGGTTTAAAACGTTTGCATCAGGCCCTGGACGGTTTATATGAACTGCCGTTGGGTGGCACCGCCGTAGGAACCGGTTTAAATGCCCATCCGGACTATGCTGAAAAAGCCGCACAGCAACTGGCCAGCCTGACCGGTTTGGCTTTCGTTACTGCGCCGAACAAGTTTGAAGCTCTGGCTGGACGTGATGCTGCGGTATTTGCTTCCGGTGCCTTAAAAACTCTGGCTGTGAGCTTAAATAAAATTGCCAATGATATACGCTGGCTGGCCAGTGGGCCGCGCTGTGGTTTTGGTGAAATCCGTATTCCGGAAAATGAACCGGGTTCAAGCATTATGCCAGGTAAAGTCAATCCGACCCAGAGTGAAGCCATGACCATGGTGGTGGCGCAAGTGCTGGGTAATGATACGACAATTAATGTGGCTGGGGCTTCGGGTAATTTCGAGCTAAACGTATTTATGCCAGTGATTGCCTATAACCTGTTACAGTCGATTCAGTTATTGGGAGATGCCTGCAACAGCTTTAACGATCACTGCGCTGTCGGAATTGAGCCGAACCGTGACAAGATTGATCATTTCCTGCATAACTCGTTGATGTTGGTGACGGCACTGAATCCGGTAATTGGTTATGAAAATGCCGCCAAAGTCGCGAAAACGGCCTATAAAGAAGGGAAAACCTTAAAACAGGTGGCGGTGGAGCTGAATCTGGTCACTGCTGAACAGTTTGATGACGTGGTACGACCAGAAAATATGGTTTCACCGAATGCGAAATAAGTGTTGCATCTACCGGGATGGAATATGAGCAGCCATCCCGGTGGGCTAAAAAATCTTGCTTCATCACAACTATTTTTCCATCAGAACCTGTGCATGAAAGTGCAAAGTACCTATAAAAGAAAACCCAACATATGGATTGCTATATGCTGGGTTAGTTTGCGCTACTTAGTTATTACAGGCCATCTTCTCGTTTTTAATGACCTTGACTGCATCATAAGCCCTGAATGTGACAATAAAAAGAATTGCTAAAATTCTGGAAAAGAAATGTGAAGTATCTAGCAAAAATTGGATCTAAATACCACATAGATATTTAAAATTTATGAAATTATTATGATTTAATTTAGGAAAATGAATATAATTCAGGCCGCTGTGAAGCGTATCTCATTTCTTTATTGACTCTTTTGAAACTCTTTTTGCTTATGAATTTTAAATTGTTGGGGGCTGCGGCTCTATTGGCGGGTTTAACCAAAACTGTAGTGGCAATGCCGTTTGATCCTTTAATCGGGACATGGAAAGTGATTGATGATCGAACCGGGTATTATGTGTCGGAAATTGTGATTCGTAAAAACTCCAAAACACAGCAGTATAGTGCAGTAGTGAGCAAGCATTATCCGGCGGCGGGAGCGGTGAATCCGGACGTTTGTGGCAAATGTGAAGGGGCTTTAAAGAACCAGCCGATTTTTGGTATGGAAGTGCTGAAAGGCATGACCGGCAACCATAAGCAGTTTAAGCAAGGTCAATGGCTGAATACCCAGGATGGCCGGACCTATACCATTGAAGCGCAATTGAATGATGGCAAAGACCAGATGAAAGTATTTGGTAAAGCGCAACAGAGCAATACAACCAGTGCCATGACCTGGAAAAAGCTCTAATGAGCTTTGGCTGTTGAGCTGATTCTAAAAACCATTTAACTTCGTGTTAGATGGTTTTTTCTTTTTTTAAGAATCTAAGAATTCAAAATATTTCAATTCCCCCATTTTTCTTCCTCTCAATTGAGTTGCTGCATTTTCTCGATCTGCCAGAAAAACCAGAATAATTTTTTAAATAGACATAAAGTTATGTTATAACATAACACTTTTTAAAAGGGGGCTCGCATGAAATACAGCACACTCATGACTTTAATTTTATTGGCGATGCAACAGGCACAGGCTGAAGAGCCGATTACAATTCTGGAACCACTTATTTTTCAGGGGGATGATACTGACAAGAACCTGAACATTGCGCCTAAAGAACGCATTGAAACAGCCAATACCTTGGGCGATGCTGTTAAACATATGTCTGGCGTGCAAAGTAGCGCATTCGGTCCCAATTCGGGGGCACCAGTGATACGCAGTTTGAGCGGTCATCGGGTCGGGATTCTGGAGAATGGTCATGCGATCAATGGAATGAATGCTATCAGCGGTGATATTAATATTCCATTTGATCCACTATTTACTAAAAGCGTGACCGTACATAAAGGGACCAATACTGTACGTTATGGCGGACAGGCGATTGGTGGTTATGTGGATATAGATTCGGGCATCATTTCAAAAATGCTGGAAGAGAAAAGCGCCAATGTCGATGTGGTGTATAAAAAGGGCTTTAACGATTTTAGCGGGCATGGTATTCGCATTAATGTCAATAATCAGGAAAATCTGAGCACCAATATCCAGTTTTCTACCCAACAGATTTCATCTTATAAAATTCCCGGAAAGAGCAAAGCAGCCGTCTGTGATACAGCGATTATCTCGGAGCGAGGCGGGATTGATTCTGCTTTGGCAAGCGCCTGCCAGCGCGATGCCAGAATTGAACAGGTCTTTAATAAGGCACATCATCAATATTTAAATAAGCATGTTTTAGAAGATATCGCCCAAAATCCTCAGCATTTTTATGATTATTATGATGGCTTGGAGTCGGCCAAATATACTGATCAAGCGGTTTTAACCCGCTATGTGAATGGTGCCTACCGGGAATTTGTCAATGATCCCAACCCGGATTATGTGCCCAATACGCCAAAATATGTGGAAAGCCGAACCAATCAGGATGTTACGCCCAATTATCAGAAAAAACTGGGCAATAGCTATGCCAGAAATGAAAATATGGCAATCGGGAGTACTTACTTTTTAGACAATGGCTATATTGGAATTAGTGCCGATTATAAAACCAGTGATTATGGTGTGCTGGGTTTCTCAATGGAGAATAAATCTTTCCAGAGCGCTTATGAAGATGGCTTGCCGGTTACGGTGCAGATTAAACAGAACCGTTTTGCGGTTGATGCGTTACTCAGGGACCCACTGCCTGTACTTGATCATCTCCAAATTCAGGCATCAAAATTATCCAATCGCTCGGGTGAATATATTGGTGCAAGCAAAGCCAATGAATATCAGTTTGATAGCCATGCTGCCGAACTGGTACTAAAGCAGATGTCCTATAAAAATTTGAGCGGTGAAATTGGCACTGCTTTGAATGTACGTGATGTTAACGGTTCAGGAACACAGCGCTATCTCCCTAATGTCAAAACCACGACCCAGGCAGTATTTATCCAGGAAAAATTGGATTGGGAGCGGTTTTCAGTGGATGCCGGTTATCGTCATGAGAACGTTCAGCATGAGATTCAGGATCAGAGTTTTAAACTGGCGCGTAATGCGGCCAATAGCACCCTAAAAAATAAATCTTTTGCTCTAAATAGTTTTTATGTCGGTTCGAATTTTAAAGCGACTGATTATCTGGACTTTAGGCTGCAATATTCTAAGTCAGAACGGGCTCCTGAAATTAATGAACTGTATGCCAGCAATCCGCATTACTCGGTTATGACGCAGGAAGAGGGCAATCAGGCATTGAACAAAGAAAAAATGCAGGGGCTGGAATTAATCACGCATGTGAACTGGGATGCTGCGAATATCGCTGTAGCTTTATATCAAATGGATTTTGAAGATTATTTTTATTTGTCGCATTCCGGTTCATCCATGAGAAACCGTTTACCGCTGAAGTACTGGAAGCAAACCGATACTAAAGTGAATGGTTTTGAGGTGGATATGAACTACACTTTTGATTTAGACCATTTTGGTGAGGTACAGGTCGGTGGTTTTGCCGATCTGGTTAAAAATAAGGCCACCAATCCGGAAAGTTTACGTTTAAGTAATGATGGTGTGTATTTGCCGAATATGCCGATCAATCGTTATGGTGCCCACATTGAATGGACACGCGCAGATTGGTCAGCGCGTCTGGCAAGTATTTATTATGATCAACCGCGATATTTGGGGAAAAATGTGTCAGAGGAAGTGCCACTGCCGGCATATAACCTGATGGATCTGGATATTCGTAAAAAAGTAACTTTAAAAAATGCCAGTTTTGACCTGTTTATGAATGGATCAAACCTGCTGGATGAAGAGGCACGTCCACATAATTCGCCCCTGAAATATATTGCGCCGTTATCGGGCCGCGCTTTTCAGCTGGGTGTGACCATGCATCTTTAAGGGTGGGATTATCTGAATATTTTCCTTGAATACATTGGTAGGTGGACTGCTTGATGTATTGAGATGGAGACATTAGATATTCAGGTTAGGCCTCTTGAAGATGCTTAATCTGAATATTGAGGAGAAGCGAGCTATTGAATTATATGCGAGAAGCAATTGAATATAATAATTCTTGACGCAGGTCGGCATTGGTCTCTAAATCAAATAAGGTTTTATAAAATTGTTGATCTGTTTCATTTTTTTGATGATCCACAATTTTTTTAAGCTGGTATCGGTATTCAATATGCCCTGCATGAAATATATTTACGTTAAATCCCCATAATATTTGTGTGTAGTTCGGGGCAGATGAATCTAATTTATTTAATTCATGTTGATAAAGAGATGCAGCAGCTGAGTAGCAATCTTTAATTAAAGAAGAAGGCTTATTTAGTGTTTCCATTAACATACATTGAAAGTTTTTTATGTTAGGTTGTTTGTTTTGAGCCAAAATTTCTTCTGTTAATGTATAGGCTTTCTCAATATCTCCAATTCTAAGGTACGAATTCATTAAAAGCCGATAACGTTCTTTTTCAAGATTGATTTGCTTCAACTTGGGAATAATAGATTTAAGTTTCTTTAAGGTTTCTGTTTCATCATCAATATTTTGAAATTCTAAAATTATAGAGTTGTATTCTTCGATAATGAGTTTACTTTCAGAACTGAGTTCTGGACTAGCTTTTGAACCAGAAGTGTTCTCAATATAATTATTAGAAGGACTGTTACAGGCAGTTGTTAAACTGAGTGTTGTAAAAGATATGAATAGTGGAAGGATAATATTTTTCATAAAGAGATTATCTTGGGTAAAAGTGAATTTATGTTTTTTATAAGAAGAGATTAGGTTCACAAAACCAGCTTTGTCATTAGGTTTGCAGTATAGCTCAACTCCGGTTTAACAACTATGCGTTTAATATTGGGTTTGGGTGGTTTTTCTTAAATTGAACTTTACAATGACAGCGAGGCAGTCGATTCGAGGTTGAGGATGCCTCCGAGTTTTGAATATTATTAAAATTATAATAATTTTCTATTAATAATTCATTTAAAACGGCTTGGGTTGGCTAATTTTTGGCATAAAATATGTAATATTATGCAAATATATAAATTATAAATTTATATATAATTTTCAGCAGAATCTATCGCTGTAGTTTCTTTCTTTTTTTACTGCCTCCTCCTCTAGGGAGGCATTTTTTTTGAGGAGAAAATTATGCTCCATCTTCTATTCACTTTATTTGGCCTGCATGAGGTGACTGAAATCGACTACCTGCTCGATGAAGAAGAGAATGAAACGTGTAGCAATGGTTTAGATCAAGAGTATTAACAGCGCTCATCCCTATTGCTTCTTTCTCTTGGTCAAGACCTAAAAAGCTCAACCCACTGGTGGGCTTTTTTATGGCTTTATACATTGCTCCGGAAATTACAATCTGTACAAAAAATGATTAAAATTGAATGTGAAAGCTACAAATTTGAATGATAGTTTAAATCCAGATCTTCCAATAGGTGAGGTGAGCAATGAAACTATTAGCTTTGATTGGTGTAGGACTTGCAGCAAGTTATTGTTATATCAATATTAAGAACAGAAACTTAAATCTATCCAATACGGATTTCGATGAAAGCATCCACAAAGTCGTTATTCAGGACTTCTGGGTTTAGTGGGTAATTTTTTATTTAGATTATCGAAATGAGATAATTTAAATGAATGTTAATTTTTATGAGTGTCACATTATGACAACTTGTAAAATTTCTATTTATATAAAATTTGTATCAGGGCTAACTTCTGATTTTCTCCCAACGCCGTCCTCCAGAACAGGAGGCAGATTATTAAGAGCAGAATATTATGATCCAGTTCCTTCTTTGTCTGTTTAGCTTTCATAGCGCAACTGAAGTCGAATACACGGGTGATGATGAAGAAATTCGGCGCTGTCAGGATTGTCTAAAAGAGCGTGAATAGGCGCTATACCCGCATCCATAGAGCATAGAAAAATTGCCGGCTTGGCTTAGAACGGATCTTTTTTGACTTTTTTAATTTCAAGGGCAATCAAGATTGATGCAAAAACAAGCAGTCCGCCAATGATCAATAATAATGAATCATCTGCCTTGAATCCAACCCAGAAACTCAGGCCACTGCTGACTACACAGCTTAACAGTAGAACAATTAAAATTCCGTATTTCACGATACATCTCACATTAATTTTTTTAATCCCGTGATGATATACCTGTACTATGAACCGCTTGTGAAAGGAAAAAATATAGGTATAACTAGAGGGTCACGCTATACGCAGTGTTGTGATCGCTGGGAGATGAGAAGGTTTTTTTGATGCTTACTCGATGCTTAAGTCAACACACGCCAAGCGTTCACGATGCAGAGGATGATTAATGAAAGGCAAAGGTAGAACACAAACTCGCTGCTCATCGAGCTGGCCTGATCAAGTCTGTAGTAATAGAGAATAAAAACTAAAAATAGGATCGCAATAAGAAAAAGCATCGTTATTCTTTAAGTATGAGATATCTCAGCATAATAGATGAGAGTGCATTGAAGGCAAACAGTGTGTCATTTTAATATGGAGTGTTCGTGCTTATTGAACTACTAACTAGATGTTGATTAATATAAGATTCAAACTCAAGAACCCAATAAAGAAAAGAACCATCTACTAGCCCCGAATCAAAGTCCTTAAAAAGAATTACAAGCCTTCAAGTTGTTTCAAGCCATCTTTCCAGATTGAAGAATTTTAGAGCTAAAGCCGTCCTCATGTAGACACATGGCTTAAATAACATTGAATAAGATGTCATAATTGCTAAAATGCGATTCGTTTTTTATTACAGTTTTACAAGCTAAGAAATAAAGCTTTGTAAAACAGCAATCTATCTAGGAAAATTTTCAATGCTTGATATCTATTTAACGGATGTTCAGAAAAAGGTGCAATTTACCGATTATCCGGGTGAGCATCCTGTTAAATTTATTTTAAATTTTAAGAAAATTTTCCCAAGTGTGATGGAGCTGCTGCTGCCGGTGCTGCCTGAAAATGAAAACCTGGAAGAAATGACCTGGGAATCAACCACGGCAGATCTGGAATTATTTAAATTGCTGCTCAGTGGTTGGGGCCTGATTGAGCTGCGTTTAAATGCTATTGCGAAATATAAAGATCGCGCTTTTGCAGACCGTTTGGTGAAGCAAGCACAGCAAAAACGTCAGGACTATAAAAAATCACAAAGCCAATTGGCGACGGTAGAGCTGGACTATCTGTTTATGCATGAAGTTCATGCGCAAATTGATGCCGAGCTGGTCGAGCTGGGTGAAAAATTCTATTTACCGACCCTACGTGAATTGTGGCAGGGTAAAGTGGCGGCCAATGTCTTGAATGCACAATTCTAAACGGCATCTGCATTCTAGAAGTATATAAAAAATCCCCATGTAATAAACTACATGGGGATTTTCTTTAGAAGGTAGATATTTAAAACCTGCTTTCCATCATCCGGTTTTAAAACCAGTCACTGTGCATCGACAGGCAGGTATCATCAAATTCACTCAGTAATTTGGCCTGATGTTCAATTTCCGGTAATTCCCAGCGAATGAAATAGCGCGCCGCTTGCAACTTGCCTGCTAAAAATTGCTGATCTTCTGCCAACTCAGACTGGCCAAACTGCTGTTGCGCCTTGTTGGCCATATCCAGCCATAACCAGGAAATAATCACTTTAGCCATCATATCTAAATACAGGGCAGAATTGGCCAAAGCCTCATTGGTTTGACCTTGCATAAGCGCCTGTCCCAGTTTTTGTGTGGTGCTTTGTACCGTAGCCAGATGTTTGCAGAATTTGCTAGACAGATCCAGAATGGCCGGATGCTGAATCTGTTCCAGCGTGGTGTTGATGCGTTGCATCAGCAGATTTAAGCCTTTGCCATTGTGCTGCCATAATTTACGCCCGAGTAAATCCAGTGACTGAATACCAAAAGTGCCTTCATGAATCGGATTTAAGCGATTATCCCGATAATACTGTTCTACCGGATAATCACGGGTATAGCCGGCACCGCCAAGTACCTGAATTGCTAGATCATTGGCTTTCGGACCATAGGCAGACGGGAAGGATTTGACCACAGGCGTGATCAGGTCGAGCAGAATGGCGCTATCTTCCGAGCCACCCGCCTGATGTTCATCAATCAGTCGCGCGGCAAACAGGCACAATGCCAAAGCTCCTTCTACATAGGCCTTTTGCGCTAACAACATCCGTTTCACATCGCTATGTTCAATAATATTGACCGGTTTGCTGTCGCTATTTTTTTCACTGGCCAGTCGGCCTTGCGGACGGTTTCTGGCATATTCCAGCGATTCCAAATAACCGCGATAACCGATCATCGCGGCGCCCAGCCCAACACCGACACGCGCCTCGTTCATCATTTTGAACATATATTTCAGGCCCTGACCAGCTTCACCAATCAAATAGCCTAAGCATTGGTTATTTTCACCAAAATTCAGCACAGTCGATGTTGTCCCGCGATAGCCCATTTTATGTAACAGGCCAGCCAGTTTGACATCATTGCGTTCACCCAGCGTGCCATCTTCATTGGTCAGGAATTTCGGCACAATAAACAGGGAAATGCCTTTGACACCTTGTGGCGCATCCTGAATCCGCGCCAGCACCAGATGCACAATATTTTCAGTAATGTCCTGATCACCCCCAGAAATAAACATTTTCTGGCCTTTAATTTTGTAGCTGCCATCAGCTTGTGGAATGGCTTTGGTGGTCAGATCACCCAGAGAGGAACCGACATTCGGCTCGGTCATGGCCATGGTGCCGGAAAAGCGGCCATTGAACATCGACGGGACAAAGGTCTGTTTCTGCTGCTCGGTACCGAAGGCCTGAATCAGATTCGCTGCGGCGGCGGTTAAAAACGAATAAGCCACGGTGGCAGGATTGGCCGACATAAAATAGGCATTGGCAGCCATATTAATCAGTGTGGGAAGCTGCATACCGCCCTGATCATAATCATGCTGGGCACATAACAGACCGGCCTGGGCAAACTGTTGCCAGGCCTGTTTCACTTCGGCAATGGTATGTACCTGTGTACCATCAAAATGCGGTTCTTGCGCATCGCCTTTGGCATTGTGTGGAGCAAAATAGTCTGCTGCAATGCCGCGCGCCGTATCTAAAATGCTGTCGAAGGTGGCTTTGTCATGTTCCTGATAACGTTCCAGCTGGGTCAGCTGTTCGGCTGAAAATACCTGATAGAGTAAAAAATCCAGATCTTTTTGATTGATGAGTGCGGTCATGGGATGCCGTTGCCTGTTTTTATTGATTGCTCTTAGCTTAACAAGACTTGTATTGGCAGATAAATTGTCAATAATGACACTCAAGGAGCTAAAAACGACATTTGGAAGAAAGCATGAAGCGGGTTTTTATTCTAGCTTATGATGGCGCACTGGCTTCGGCCATAACCGGTGTGGCGGACTTATTCAGTCTGGCCGGCATCAGCTGGAACCGGATTCAGAAACAGGATATTCAGCGCCTGTTTCAAGTACAAATTGCCTCGCCACAGGGAGAAACGGTGCAATGCAGTAATGGTTTACGCATTGAGGCGCATCTGGCCTATAGTGAAATCCAGCAGGCCGATTTGCTGGTGATTCCGACTTTGGCCGGTTCCATCGAGCAGATTCTGGAAAAAAATCAGTCTCTCATGAATGTTCTGCAACAGGCCGATCAAGCCCAATGCCTGATTGCCGGAAACTGTACCGGGAATTTTTTTCTGGCCGAAGCCGGAATTTTACAGGGCCGCAGTGCCACCACGCATTGGGGTTTTAAAGATCAGTTCCAGCAGCGCTATCCGGAGGTCCATTTGCAGGCGGATCGCCTGATTACCCAGTCCGATCATGTCTATTGTGCCGGTGGCGGGTTGGCCTGGTTCGATTTGGGGCTACATTTAATTGAACGTTTTTATGGCTTTGAAATTGCCATTCAGACGGCCAAATCCTTTGTGCTGGATTTTCGCCGTGACAACCAGTTGTCCTATTCCTTGATGCGTATGAGCAAGCCACATCAGGATGGTTTGGTAAAAGAAATCCAGCATTGGCTGGAGCAGCATTTTAGTGAAAACTTGAATATGGAAGATGTGGCGGCGCGCTTTAATATCAGCCCGCGCACGCTCATTCGCCGTTTTAAAGCAGTGTTAGATGTGGCGCCGAATCAGTATGTGCAGGCTATTCGTATTGAAGCTGCGCAAAAACGGCTGGAAGAAACCGAGCAGCCGATTGACCGGATTATGCAAATGGTGGGCTATGAAGATCCGAGTTCATTCCGGCGTTTATTTCGCAAGAAAACCGGCCTAACCCCAATGGAATACCGCCAGCGCTTTGGCCGGCGGTTTTAAGCGTGTTGCTTTCGTTAGCGTGATAACTGTGGCTGCACCTGCTGAGCATGACGACCATGTAGCAGATAATACAGGCCTAAACACAACAGCGCGGCGATGGCACTATAGAAATACATCTGCGCATAACTAACCGATTTCAGCGCGATTCCGATCAAATACGGCCCGAAGCCCAGCCCTGCATCCAGACAGATAAAATAGGTCGAGGTCGCCAGTCCCATACGTTCCAGTGAGGTACTTTTGACCGCAATAGTCTGACAGACCGATTGAATATTGCCATAGCCCAGACCGAGCAAGCCGGCACAAAGCAGCAGCATACTGGAGTTATGCGCCTGACTTAGTAAAAACAGGGCAATCGCCATCACAATAAAGGCGGGATACATAATGATATTTTCACCTTTACGATCCATAAGCCGCCCGGTAAACGGACGCGAAAACAAAATGGCGATGGCATACATTAAAAAGAATAAGGACGCGGCTTCGACCAGATCAATTTCCTTGGCGTAAAAGTTAATAAATGACAGCACGCCGGAATAACAGATGGAAGCAAACAGCATAATCAGGGAAATGGGCAGCGCATTCTTTTCCAGATACTGGGTCCAGAAGCCAAAACCTTTGCCTGCTGTCGCGGTGGCTGCAGGTTTAGGCTGCGCCAGGTTCGGCATCCGGATAAAACAGGCCACTACCAGACAGCTCAGCGCCAAGACACTGGATAAGCTAAAAATCGTCTGATAACTGGTGTGCAGCATCATCCAGATCGCGACAAAAGGACCAATCGCCGTACCTAGGGTGCTGCTCATGCTGTAATAGCCAATACCTTCACCACGGCGGGTGGGCGGCAGAGTTTGTGCGATGACTGTGCCGAGTACGGTAGAGGCGACTCCCATCATAAAGCCATGAATAAAACGGATGCCGAGCAGGGCAGTCACCCCCATCTCTATAAAATAGCCTAAGGAAAGCAGCAAGAAACCGGCCAGCCCAAAAAGCAGGGTGCTACGATAACCGAAACGCTGTAGGCATTTGCCAATCAGCAGACGGCCAAATAAGGTGCCGACAATAAACAGTCCTGAAATTAAACCGGCTTCGGCAATGCTGGCATTTAATTCCGCCACGGCATAACCGACAATCACAATCACCAATAGATAAAAAATCAGTACCAGTTGAAAATTGATCAGGCCGACCAGGATAAAGTTTCTGGTCCATAGCGGTGCTTGTGCTGAACTCATTTGTCTTCACCTTGTAGGGTCGGTTGTAACTGTTCACTCAGCTGATTAAGGATCTCGCGGGTATGGGCGATGTCCGCAACTGCAAAAGACTGCAGCAGCTGCTGTTCAAACTGATCAATCTGGCTTGAACAATGCTTGAAAAGTTCCTGCCCGTGAGAGCTAAAAGTCAGGCATTTCTGCCGTTTATCGCTACTTTCAAGCTGATGGATTAAACCCAAGTCCAGCAACACCCGAATACGTTTGGTGATGCTCGGTTTGGACACCTTTAAATAGGCGGCAATATCTACCTGGGTACATTGCTGTTTTAAATGAATGACGTATAACACCTGCCACAAGGAATAATTAAGCTGATGCGGCAATAACAGAGCATTAACTTCATCGCTGAACAGACGTGCGCAGCGTAATAAGGCGGTACGAAATTTTAAGGGAGAGCTTGGCATAAAAAAATAGTTAACCAGGGTAACTAAAACAAAGTCAATGTACGCCTGTTCGGAATTTTTTTCAAGTAGGGAAGCCAGCGAAGGATTCAAAAAAACAGATGATAAAAGATGAGGGGGCAACGTGTATTGCTATAGATTTGTTAAGCAGCGTTAAGGTCAATCAACTGAACTACAAAAATTCCTCTCATCCAGTCCTGTCTATCCAGCTGATAAACCGCAAGAATAAAAAATCAGCGCTTCTATCTTCCAAAAAAACTCATCAGTTGCAGAAATTACTCGCTTAAAGATTCTTGATCAAAAGCCTACACAAGGCCTATACAACTTCGTCCTATGCTGAAGCGCGATGAGAAAAATTCAAAACGCTATATTTAAAACTCTACACCCTGAGCGCAGCTCGACCTTTTGAAAGGTGGCATGATGACCCTCGGTTTTACCGCGCTGGAACTGGCCCGGATTCAGTTTGCCTTTACAGTTTCGTTTCATATCATTTTTCCGGCCATTTCCATTGGTCTGGCCAGTTTTCTGGCGATTCTGGAATGGCGCTGGTTACGCAGTCGTAATCCGATTTATCAGGACCTGTTTAAATTCTGGGTCAAGATTTTTGCGGTCGCCTTTGCCATGGGGGTGGTTTCTGGCATTGTCATGAGCTATCAGTTTGGCACCAACTGGAGTGAATTTTCCCGTATCGCCGGCAGTGTCACCGGACCATTATTGGCCTATGAAGTGCTCACCGCTTTCTTTTTGGAAGCGGGTTTTCTCGGCATCATGCTGTTTGGTTGGGGACGGGTGGGACCTAAAGCACATTTTTTGTCGACTTTAATGGTCGCAATTGGCACCTGTATTTCCATGTTCTGGATTTTATCAGCCAATAGCTGGATGCAAACTCCGCAAGGTTTCAGCATCGAAAATGGCATTCTGGTGCCACAGGACTGGTGGGCCATTGTCTTTAATCCGTCATTCCTGTATCGGCTGGCGCATATGGCTATTGCCGCCTTTTTGGTCTCTGCTTTGCTGGTGGCTGCCACGGCTGCCTGGCATTTACTTAAAGGCCGTCGGGATGCACTGGTAAAAACCTCGTTTTCGATGGCCCTGTGGCTGATGCTGATCTTAACTCCCTTACAGGTGCTGGTGGGCGATTTACATGGCTTGAATACCCTGCAACATCAACCAGCCAAACTGGCAGCGATGGAAGGGCATTGGAATACCAATCATGAGAAAGGCATGCCGCTGTATCTGTTTGGTATTCCAGATATGCAGGCCGAAGAAACCAAATATGTGCTGGCGATTCCCAACTTGGGCAGCGTAATTCTGACCCATTCGCTGGATGGCACCGTGACCGGTTTAAAAGAATTTGCCCCGGAAGATCGGCCTAATTCGACCATTGTGTTCTGGAGTTTCCGGATTATGGTCGGCTTAGGCGTGCTGATGCTGATTCTGGCGCTATGGGGATTGTGGCTACGTAAACGACAGCGTTTATATGAACATCGTCGTTTTCAGCGTTTTGCCCTGTGGATGGGGCCCTCCGGTTTTATTGCCTTATTGGCCGGCTGGTTTACCACAGAAGTCGGCCGCCAGCCGTGGGTGGTCTATGGGGTGTTACGTACCGAAGATGCCTTATCGCCGGTGTTTGCAGAGCAGGTTGGCCTGAGCTTGATGATTTTTGTACTGGTGTATTTTGTGTTGTTCGGGATGGGCATTTATTACATGCTCAGACTGATGCACAAAGGGCCGGAACTGATTCATTCAGCGCCATCATCAGCCTCTGATGCTGAGCTTACTCAAGCCTCCAGACGGCCGTTAAGCAGTGTCACCGAGCGGCTTAACCCGCCCGCCGAGCGCCCCAAACAGGAGCATGAGCCATGATAGATTTATCTTTGCTGTGGATCGGGATTATTGCCTTCGCGGTGCTGATGTATGTGGTGTTAGATGGCTTTGATTTGGGTATCGGGATTTTATTTCCATTTTTTCCCGAACAGGCAGAGCGGGATGTGATGATGAATACCGTCGCGCCAATTTGGGATGGCAATGAAACCTGGATGGTGCTGGGAGGTGCCAGCCTGTTTGCTGCTTTTCCCTTGGCCTATGCCACGGTGCTTTCAGCCCTGTATTTACCGGTCATTTTAATGGTGATTGCCTTAATTTTTCGCGGTGTTGCCTTTGAGTTTCGTTTTAAGGCCAACAGCAGCAAACACTGGTGGGACAAAGCTTTTATTGGTGGCTCTGTTTTTAGCAGCTTTTTACAAGGCGTAATTTTGGGCGCTTATATTCAGGGTATTCGTACCGAGCAGGGGGTATATGCGGGCTATGGTTTGGACTGGTTAACGCCGTTTAGCCTGTTTACTGGTGCTGGCGTGGTAATGTTGTACGCCACTTTAGGTTGTGGCTGGCTCATTTTTAAAACCGATCAGGCACTACAGCAGCGTATGTACCGTTTAATGCCGAAGATGCTGATCGGCCTATTGATTGTTTTAGCAGCCGTCAGTATTTATACCCCGATAACCCAGCCGCACATTGCCGAGCGCTGGTTTAGTCTGCCGCAGCTGCTGTATTTCTCTCCGGTGCCGATACTGGTGCTGATCTTTACTTATCTGGCTTTAAAAGCCTGCCGGCAACAGCAACAGTTTCGCCCATTTTTGTATACGCTGGCCTTGGTATTTCTGGCCTATAGCGGTTTTTTAATCAGCTTATGGCCTTATATTATTCCGCCCTCGGTCAGCTTCTGGCAGGCTGCTGCACCGGAAAGCAGTCAGCGTTTTACTCTCATTGGCGCGCTGATTTTAATTCCGATTATTCTAGGTTATAGCGCGATGTCCTATTGGATTTTTCGCCATAAAGTCCGGGTGGGGGAGGATGGCTATCATTAAAGAAAATCGACATGAAGCACATCATTATAGGTCAGTTATTCCCTTAGTCATCAAGGAGCCGCAATGAAACGTACACAGCTGCTGTGGTTTATTGGTCTCTGGCTGGCCGGCTTTGTGGCTTTGGCGCTGATTGCCGGGGCTTTTCGTTTGCTGGTGCAATGGGCTTATTAAGCTGAATCATCTTCGGACTTTAAAAATCCACCTGAGCATTTTATTTACGGTTCTGTTTGCGATAGACACTTGGCCGCACCGGGCGGCTACTTTTCCAGAGGCCTTTTTTCCGTGCTCTGGCCTGAGTCTGTAAGGCACGCATATGCGCCAGCTGCTTGCGATCACGAATATAATCTTCATAGACCCAGGCGGCACCACGTTTGACCAGTTCTTCATTGACATTTTTACGGTAGCGATAAATCACCCCAACATGGCGGCCATAGCGGTCAATATCGGTAATTTTGACTCGCACCACCTTCTGATGCAGCATGGTTTTCACCAGACGCCGGGTTTCCGGACCATAACTTTGACTCGATTCTGGCGCATCAATATAAGCAAAGCGGATGCGGGTTTCTGAACGTCTTAAATTAAAACGGTACAGGGTGAGGGTATCGCCATCGCTGACCGCAGTGACCCGCGCCCAATAGGTTTTGCCTTTTTTAAAAGGTCGAAACAGTTGCTGCACAAAGCGGGAAATCTTACCCAACAGCATAAACGCAACAAGACAGCATCCAGCGGCCAATGCCAGCAGCCAGAAAGGGGAGAGTTCAGTCAACATAGACGCTTTCAATTCAGCTGAACAGACCAGCCAGCTGTAAACCGTGAAAAATAAAAGTGCTAGTGTAAAAGAAATGGCGCAATTCGCCGGTCGATTAAATCGCCAATTAGCTAGTTTTTAACAAATCAGCTACGCTGCAACGCCTGATCTGGCAAGGGCTTGAGCGATGTTTGAAATTTAATGAAGATAAAGCGCCTTAAATTTGAGTGATCTAAATAGCCTAAGTAAATTTTCTGAACTCATTTAAAATAGCCTAAGCATAATTAAGATTAATCTACTGAAATAGCCTAAGCAAAAATTTTAGAAATTTCCGCTCTTAAAAATGCATGACGTGCATTCTCCTGCATCTCCTTATACCAGAACATCCCCAAATCAATTTGCGGCAAGTCTACAGGCGATTCAAAAATATGTAGCTTCGGGTCAATATGTAAATGCCGCAAAATACTTTCCGGAATGGTCAGCATCGCCGTGTCATGCTGCGCCAGAATTTGCAGGGCAGTGGAATAATGCTGACAGCGTAATAACAGGGTTCGCGACAGCTGATTGCGCTTTAAATAAATATCTTCCAGCAGCAAGCCACTACGGCGTGAAGAAACACCAATATGCGGCGCAGACAAATATAATTCTTTATCTATGGATGAACGCTGGCTACAAACCACGAAGCGGTCTTGTACCAGCGCCTGAAACTGGATTTTATCGCCCAGCTTGTGTTCCAGATCAATCACAAAATCAATTTGCTGGGTCGCCAGATCATTGATCATGGTTTTACGGTCCAGCTTGCTGCTTAAAAACTGAATCTCCAGATTCAGCTGCTGAAAATGCTGCACCAGTTTGGGAAAAATAATCGGTTCAATTTCATCATGTATGGCAATTTTCAGGGTATGTACCATCGCCGGTTCAAACTGCTGTTTTTGCCGGGCAATATGCTGAATAGACAGCAGTGCAGTTTTAATGGTCGGATAAATCTGCTCGGCAAACGGCGTTGGTAACATCTGATGGCCGGTGCGAATAAACAGATCATCCTGTAACTGTAACCTAAGCCGTTGTAAGGCATGACTGGTGGCCGACTGGCTGATACATAAGAGCTGCGCCGCTTTGGAAATATTTTTTTGTTCAAAAATCGCAATAAACAGCGGGTATAAATTAATATCAATACGATGAAAAGCACCCAGATCCATCGGGCTATTATTATGAATATTGTGCATAGTATTTAATTCAATAAAATCATTTCATGCATAATAATTTTTAGGTTAAGGTGTTGTAAAGCCAATATAACAACAGATTGAGGAAGCTACAGTCATGTTTGAATTGTCAGCACGCGCACAGGATTATCTCGAAAGAACCCAACAGTTTATTCAAACAGAAATTGAACCAATTGAAGCCGACTTTTGGCAGCAGGTGCATGAACTGAATCAGGGCGGTGACTGGACGCAATGGCAGTGGCCGGCGCAATTAGAAAGTTTAAAAGCCAAAGCCAAAGCCGCGGGACTGTGGAATATGTTTTTGCCTTGTCTTGAATTGGGACAGGGCCTGTCAGTGCAGGAATATGCACATATTGCCGAATTGTCTGGCCGTAGCCTGATTGCCCCGACCGTATTTAACTGTAACGCGCCAGATAGCGGCAACATGGAAGTGTTATGGCGTTATGGTTCAGAACAGCAAAAACAGCAATGGTTGATGCCGCTGCTCGAAGGCAAAATCCGCTCGGTGTTTTGTATGACTGAACCGGCAGTGGCCTCTTCTGATGCGACCAATATGCAGGCCACAGCGGTGGTAGAAGGCGATGAGATTGTCCTGAACGGGCGTAAATGGTGGTCATCGGGTCTGGGTGATCCGAATGCCAAAATCATTATTTTTATGGCGCATACCCCGGACGAAAGCAAAGACCGTCATCATCAACATTCAATGGTGCTGGTCCCGGTCGATACTGCAGGGGTGAAAATTGAACGTATGTTACCGGTGTTTGGCGATTACGATGCGCCGCATGGGCATGGTGAAGTCAGCTTTGACAATGTCCGTGTGCCAGTGGCCAATTTTATTGGTGGTGCCGGCCAAGGTTTTGAAATTGCCCAGGGCCGTTTAGGACCCGGCCGGATTCATCATTGTATGCGTTGTATCGGCGCGGCAGAAAAATCACTGGAACTGATGATTGACCGCGGCATGAACCGGACTGCCTTTGGCAAGGAAATCCTGAAACTCGGTGGCAACCTGGAGCGTGTGGCCGAAGCGCGTGTGGCAATTGATCAGGCACGCCTGTTAACGCTCTATGCCGCCTATAAAATGGATACTTTAGGCAATATGGCCGCGCTCACAGAAATTTCTGCCATTAAAGTGGTGGCGCCAAGCGTGCTGGAAAAAGTGGTAGATATGGCCATGCAAATCCACGGCGGTGCCGGGCTGTCCCGCGATACGCCATTGACCGGTTTCTTTGCCCAGGCGCGTGCCTTACGTTTGGCCGATGGTCCCGATGAAGTGCATAAAGGCATGATTGCCAAACTGGAACTGGCCAAACGTGGCTACAGTACCCGTCGTAAAAAATAAGTGGCAAAACACCAGAAACAGTGTGGGTCTTTACAGCTGAAAATGCTCTAATAGGGCAAGACCTAAAAAAGTGAAAAATCAGGAAAATAACATGTCAGTGATTGATGTTGGCGGTCAGGTTCGTGAAGGCGAGGAACTGGATATTCAGGCAGTAAGCCAATGGTTAAAGGCACAAGGGGTTGATGTTCAGGAACCCGTGGAAGTGACCCAATATTCAGGTGGTGCCTCTAACTGGACCTATCGTCTGAACTATCGCAATGCCGATTTAATTTTACGTCGTCCACCCAAAGGCACCAAAGCCAAATCTGCGCATGACATGGCGCGTGAATATCATGTACAAAAAAATCTGGCACCGTATTATCCGGTGTTACCGCAGATGGTGGCGCTGTGTCAGGATGAATCGGTGATTGGCTGTGATTTTTATATCATGCAGCGCGTGGAAGGTATTATCCCGCGGGCCAAACTGCCGCCAGAACTGAACTTTGATGAAACCCAGGTTCAGGAACTGTGCATTAATGTGATTGATAAATTAATCGAGCTGCATCAGGTGCCGTATCAGGGCACCGAACTGGAAAAACTGGGTAAAGGTGAGGGCTATTGCCGTCGTCAGGTAGAAGGCTGGGACAGTCGTTATGAAAAAGCCAAAACCCTGAATGTGCCGTCATTTAAATATGTACGTAAATGGTTGCACGAGAATATTCCGGCAGATTCCACCACCTGCATTATTCACAATGACTGGCGTTTTGATAATGTGATTTTAAATCCGCAGCATCCAACCGAAGTGATTGGCGTGCTGGACTGGGAAATGGCAACTCTGGGCGATCCACTGATGGATCTTGGTTCCGCTTTGGCCTACTGGGTAGAAGAAACCGATAACCAGATTTTTAAAGCCACCCGCCGTCAGCCGACCCATTTAAAAGGCATGTTCACCCGTAAACAGGTGGTCGATTACTATCTGGAAAAAACCGGCCTGCAACCGGAAAACTGGACCTTCTATGAAGTGTTCGGGATTTTCCGTCTGGCAGTGATCGCCCAGCAGATTTACTACCGTTATTATCATAAACAGACCAATAATCCGGCTTTTAAAGATTTCTGGATTGTGATTCATGCCTTGCACATCCGCGCCTTAAAACTGATTGGGCTGCAAAAAATTGAAGCCAATGAGCTGGCACAAAAATATATGGTCAAATTTAAGGAGCTGCTGCCGAAATGACGACTATTTATTTAATCCGTCATGGTCAGGCTTCGTTTGGTGCAGAAAGCTATGACCAGCTTTCGCCGAATGGGGAGTTGCAGGCCAAACTGCTGGGTCAGTATTTTGACAATATCTTAAAAGAAGAACCCTATGTGGTGGCTGGTTCCATGCAGCGCCATCAGCAGACTGCACAGATCGCTCTGGCCGAATGTTTCCCTGAAGCTCATCTGGTCACCAATCCGGACTGGAACGAGTTTAACCATCAGCAGGTGTTTGCCCAATACGAACCGCGTTTTAATGAACCGCATTTATTAAAGGCCGATGTAGCCAAAGAGCTTAATCCGCGGGCGTATCTGGCAAAAATTTTTGAAGGTGCCATTGAACGCTGGACTGGCGGTGAATATCACCATGAATATGAAGAATCCTGGCCGCATTTCAAGGCCCGAGTCGAAACCGCCTTGCAAAACCTGTGTGATGAACTGGCCCAAACCAAACCGCGTTACGCGATTGTGTTTACTTCGGGCGGAGTCATTTCGGTTGTTGCTGGAAAAATTCTGGAACTGAATCCTAACCGGACTTTTGCACTGAACTGGGCCATCGCCAATACCAGCATGACCACTTTGCGTCTGGTCGGCAATGAGCCGCAACTGTTAAGTCTGAATGAACATCATTTTATAAAAGCACAACATCCAGAATTATTAACCTGGATTTAATCAAGGAATAGACAGATGACCAAAACAATTTTAATTACCGGCGCAAGTTCCGGCATTGGTGCCGGTATGGCCCGCGAATTTGCACAAAAAGGCTATAACCTGGCCATTTGTGCGCGTCGTATGGAACGTCTGGAAAGCTTAAAACAGGAACTGGAAAGCAAGTACGGCGTGAGCGTGGCCGCAAAAACCTTAGATGTGACCAATTATGATCAGGTATTTGAGGTGTTTCGTGCTTTTAAGGAAGAACTAGGCACGATTGACCGGATTATTGTCAATGCCGGGGTTGGTGAAGGCCGCCGGATCGGCAAAGGCAACTTTGCGATTAACCGCGCCACGGTTGAAACCAACTTTATTTCAGCGCTGGCACAATGTGAAGCTGCGGTAGAAATTTTCCGTGCCCAAAATTCTGGTCATCTGGTGATGATTTCTTCCATGAGTGCAATGCGTGGTATGCCAAAACATCTGACGGCGTATGGTGCCAGTAAAGCTGGCGTGGCACATCTGGCCGAAGGCATCCGTGCCGAGCTGATTGATACGCCAATTAAAGTTACCACCATTTTCCCGGGGTATATCCGTACCGAAATTAACGAAGGCGCGAAAAAATTACCATTTGAAGTGGATGAGCAAACTGGTTCACGCTTACTGGCTGCAGAAATTGAAAAAGCACCGGTAAAAGCCTATGTGCCGAAATGGCCATGGTTGCCACTGGGCTTGGCCATGAAAGTCTTACCATTAAAACTGGTCAATAAACTCGGTTAATCCACATGTATATCAAGTGAAAAGTTCCATTTGGCGCTTTTCACTTTTTATTTTAAATGTTTGTTTTAAATATTTGAAAATTTAAAAATATTTCATAGAAAGATAAAAATAGAGGGCTTATTTTGGTTAAAATAGGCCCGATTTTTTTGAAGATGATCGACAATGCGATGTTTCTGAAGCTTGCAACCTTGGGTTTAATTCCAGCCCTGATTATTCAAGGCCGCTGGGTCAAGAAAAATACCTTAAGACTGGCAGAGCCAGAAGGGGAACGTGAGGGCACGAACGGTCAGGGACAGGCCTTATCCATTTTGATTCTGGGTGATTCAGCCGCTGCCGGCGTTGGCGTTAGCCATCAGGAAGATGCCTTGCTCGGCGCGATTCTGGCCGGACTCACTTCCGAATTTCAGGTCAGCTGGAAACTGCATGCCAAAACAGGCAATACCACGGGGCAGGTCATTCAAAGCGTTCAGCAGCTGGACACTGAAAAGTTTGATGTAGTGGTCACCTCGGTCGGGGTGAATGATGTCACCAAATTGATGCCAGCCGATATCTGGATTCAAAAGCAGGCGCAGTTGTATCAGCTGATTGCAGCTAAATTCCAGCCACAGCTCATCCTTGCAGCAGGTGTACCACCGATGCAACTTTTTCCGGCTTTACCGAATCCGCTGGCGTGGCTGTTTGGCCAATATGCCAAGCAGATGAACCGTGAACTGCATAAATTTATTCAAAAGCAGCCAAACATGGACTGGATTGAATATGACATTGCACAATATCAGCAGATGAAACTGGAAATGGCCGAAGATGGCTTTCATCCGAGTAAAGAAATTTATCAAATATGGGGCAAAGAAGTAACACTCAAAATTAAACAACGGCTTAAGATGAATAAAGTGAATTGAGTTTGCTGCCTTATGATTGATGATCTTGAAATTGAACCCCATCCCTTTGAGCCTTTTTTACCCTCCAATGCCAAACTGCTGATGATGGGCAGTTTTCCACCGCCCAAAAATCGCTGGAAAATGGAATTTTATTATCCGAATTATCAGAATGATATGTGGCGGATTTTTGGTATCTGCTTTTTTCAGGATAAAAACTATTTTTTAGACCTGCCGAATAAAAACTTTCAGCTCGAACTGATTCAAAACTTTTTAAAAGATACCGGTATTGCGCTGTTTGATACCGCCTACCGGATCAGCCGTTTAAAGGGCAATGCTTCAGATAAATTTCTGCATATTCACACCCCGACCGATTTAAATCGGCTGCTCCAGCAAATGCCGCTGTGCCAGTACATTATGACCACGGGTGATAAAGCCACTGATACCTTGATGGAATCAATGCCGGAAGGCACGCCGAAACCGGTAATTGGCCAATCTTCACAGGCGATCTTTGCTGGTCGAGAGCTGCATTTATACCGTATGCCATCTTCATCTCGCGCCTATCCCTTAGCGGTGGAGAAAAAGGCTGAACTTTATTGCGGTCTGTTTAAGGATGTCGGCCTGCTTTAAAAAAGAGAGGATGTCTTTGGCATCATTGATGGATATTCTACCCATCTAAACGCATGAATATGCACCTCCCGAACCTGGGTGAAATCCGACCAGATCAGCTTGCTGCCGCGTGTCCATTTTAACGGCGCAATTCTGTGGTGTACCTGATTCATTTCCCCGGCAGTGGCCGGGCGTAACTCACCAATTTCAGCATATAAACGCACACCCGGATAAGTACGAAATTGACCTGACATCATTGATTTTAGCCAGAACCCGCGGCTACTGTTTACGGCCTGAATACAGGCCTGCGCATTATGTTTGAGATGCGGTTGCAGCGTGGCAGAGTAGGTATCAAAAAAGAAACCGGTGGGAGAGCTGTCGTTTAAAAATAAGGTTCCAATCGGGGTGATATTCGGGATACCTTCTGGACTCACACTGGCGATGGAGCAGTGCATACTGGCGCGCTGCGCCTGCGCAACCACTTGTCGTATTTGCCCCCAGGTTTGAGCATCCATATTCTTGTTCATTTTTATACTCATTTTATAGTTAAAACCAGCATAATAAAGACCAGAACTATTGTTATGCGTGAAAGCGCAACTGCATATTCATCATAAATTGGATTTAAAAATAGAACGAGAGGAAATCTGACGAGCACAGCTCAGAAAAGAGCGAAAAACTTCGCTCTTTTTTCATGTTTCAGCAGTAAAAGCAGAATAAAAGGACTTAAGCTCCGTATTCCACATAATCCCATAAATTCAGGCGGGCTTTAATTTCCTTGCGGATTTGCGGCAACATCGGTAATAAAGTGCCATCAATCCATAAGCTGAGGGCTTGGGCTGAGAGCGGTTGCTGTGCATCATCCACCAGTTGTGCACCTTTGACCATCACCAAGGTTTCCTGTTCAGCCGCAGTTTCTACACCCTTAAACAACACCTGCAATTCAAAACCGGTGTCCTGAATCAGCCATTCCAGTTCCAGCTGAATATTCTCATTCGATTGCAACACTACCTGACCTTCAAGCTGCTCCGAGTCGGACAGGCAATCATGTTCGACCCGCACTTTGGCCAGAAACCACTCTTGCTGGCCCAATTCATTCAGGGTTTTAGTCGGGCTGAGAATATCACTTAATTTAAATTGACGGCTTAAATCAAAAAATTGCATGGGGAGAGATCTAAAAAAGAAGAAAAATAAAGCGTGAATTTTAAAGTAATGTAGCAGGAGAGTAAAACCTTCTGGCGATAAATACGAAGTGAGAGATCACACAATCTCTCCGGGTATCGGGTTTGCTGCAAACCCATAGAGCAACTCGTATTCAATTATCTTGGTCAATGTATATTTACTGTAATGTGGATGTCATTACATCATCCACTCGATTGGGACATGGGTCATTAAATTCATCACAAAACGCTGGAAACTGGTGGTTTCCGGATCAACCTTGTGCTGAATCACTGAACCATCTTTTTGATAATCCAGCCAGATAATATGTCCTTTCTCATCTAACCTTAGTTCATAGGCAATTTGCGGCAGGTACTGATTCAATGAATCTGAAATTTCATCCTGGAGTTCATCAGATTCCAGCACCAGCCCGACTTCGGTATTTAAAAAAGCCGAGCGCGGATCAAAATTAAAAGAGCCAATAAATACCTTGCCATCAATATCAAAGAATTTGGCATGCAGGCTGGAAGCACTGCGGCCTTTGGCTGGAATCACGTTACCGGTAATAATTTCATACCAGGTACGTTCTTCGCGCTGAATATAACGCTTGAACTCATACAGTCGAATGCCACTGGCCAATAGCTGCGGCCGGTATTGCTGATAGAAGGCATGTACAATCGGTACATCATTGGCCATATACGAGTTGGTCAAAACCCGGATATCAATGCCGTTTTCTGCCAGACGGCTCATATAATCCGTACCGCGTTGAGTCGGAATAAAATAGGCAGACACCAGTTCCAGATGCTGATTGGGTGTGCCCATAATTTGGATCATCTGATGGTAAATCATCTCTTCATCTTTGGCTTTGCCCTGGATTTTTTCTGGCGGGTCAGCCACAAAATGCGCTTTGGCCCAATGATAGGAACGCTGTTTTAAATACTGCGCCACCTGTTGCTCGGCAAAACTGATCCGGCGTTGCACCTCCTGTTCATCCAGCTGCTGGCTGGCATATTTTTCCCGCAGCAAGGTCAAGCTATTACGATGGTATTTATTGCTGTTCTGGTCCATCAGCTGGACCAGATTAAAACTCAGTTCATGGTTCCAGAAAGTACGGAAATTATCGTTGGCTTTTTTGACCGCATTACCGGCAAAGAGAATATCTACATCGGTAAACTGAAAGTCATCACTGGCATCAAAATATTCCCGGCTGATATTGCGGCCACCGGTCACGGCAATCGCGCCATCGGCAATAATCAGTTTGTTGTGCATGCGGTGATTCACTGCCTGCATCCGGAAGGCATAATCCAGTGCCCGAAAATGACGGAATTTATAAGGATTAAACAGGCGAATTTTAAAGTTCGGATGATGGCTGAGTGCCAGCAAGGTATCGTCCAGTTGGGTGCCATTCTGGTCATCAATCAGTAACCGGACCTGTACCCCGCGGTCGGCGGCTTTGAGTAATTCGGCCAGCACTAAATGACCAATTTCGTCATCGGTCCAGATGTAATATTGCAGGTCTAAATGATGTTTGGCGTTATGAATTAAATGTAAACGTGAAGCAATACTGATAAATCCGTCATACAGCGGTAAATAGGCGGTTTGTCCGCGTTGTAGTTGTGCCTGTGCCTCTGGTCGCGGCATCCAGTGTTCAAAATCTGGTTCAATTGGCGCATCCTGCGCAGCATAGTTCTGTTCAAGCGAATTACAACCGGTACATGCCAGAATCAGACAGCACAACCAGATCATGTTGTAATATTTTAATGGCATCATTTTTATGAAGTAGATTTTTACTGATTCATATAGATTATCATGATGTTATAGGTTGAATCTGTTGATAAAAAGCGGTTACTGTAAGACATCTGTTAAAGACGTATCAAAAGGATGATCAATTTCATGAAATCAAGAGCTGCGGTCGCATTTGGTCCGGGTCAACCCCTTGAAATTGTAGAAATAGACGTGGCTCCGCCAAAAGCTGGAGAAGTCTTGGTTAAAATTAGTCATACCGGTGTATGTCATACGGATGCCTTTACCTTGTCAGGTGATGATCCTGAAGGGGTGTTTCCAGCCGTGTTGGGTCATGAAGGCGCGGGTGTGGTGGTGGAAGTCGGTGAAGGTGTGACCAGCCTTAAACCGGGTGATCATGTGATTCCACTGTATACCGCGGAATGTGGTGAATGTCTGTTCTGTCAATCGGGTAAAACCAACCTGTGCGTGGCGGTGCGTGCTACCCAGGGTAAAGGTTTGATGCCAGATGGCACCACCCGTTTTTCATATAATGGTCAGCCCATTTATCATTACATGGGCTGCTCAACTTTCAGTGAATATACTGTGGTGGCCGAAGTGTCACTGGCCAAAATTAACCCCGAAGCCAACCATGAACAGGTGTGCTTGTTGGGCTGTGGCGTAACCACCGGTATTGGTGCGGTGCATAATACTGCCAAAGTACAGGAAGGTGACAGTGTAGCCGTGTTTGGTTTAGGCGGGATTGGTCTGGCCGTGGTGCAAGGTGCGCGTCAGGCCAAAGCCGGCCGTATTATCGCAATTGATACCAACCCGGAAAAATTTGAACTGGCCAAACAGTTTGGTGCGACTGACTGCATTAACCCGAATGATTATGAGCGCCCAATTCAGGAAGTGATTGTTGAAATGACCGGTTGGGGTGTTGATCATTCCTTTGAATGTATCGGCAATGTCAACGTCATGCGTTCCGCGCTAGAATGTGCCCATCGTGGCTGGGGCCAATCGGTGATTATTGGTGTGGCTGGTGCCGGTAAAGAAATCTCGACCCGCCCATTCCAATTGGTGACGGGCCGTAAATGGATGGGCACTGCATTTGGTGGCGTTAAAGGCCGTTCACAATTACCAGGCATGGTCGAGCAGGCCATGAAAGGTGATATTCAGCTGGAGCCTTTTGTTACCCATACCATGCCGTTAGAACAGATTAATGAAGCATTTGACTTAATGCATGAAGGTAAATCAATTCGTAGTGTAATTCATTTCGAGTCGTAATGACCTTATCTAAAAAACACCGGGCTTAGACCCGGTGTTTTTTTTTGTATCTGCACTCACAGAAACCATCACAACTGATATCTTTTTTCTATCAAAACTGCCCAGTCTCGCTACAAAGTAGAACTAGGCTGCATGCTTAAAGTCAGGAATATGCACAGAAAATTGTATATTTTTAAGCCATTTTAATTACAAAAAGAATATACAAAAACTGGGTATTTTTATTTACCGTGGGTTAAAAATAATTTTTATAGCTCTTATAATACATATTTGTATAGAAGTGTGATCTTATTGGTACTATAACTCGGAAAATGCGATATGAGTCATATTAATCTGCTTGAGGTATTAAAAGACAAGTCCAAACAGGTCACGCCTAAACTTGAGAAATCTCCTTTTCAGAAAGACTTTATTCGCGCCATTGAAATGATGCCACAACTGATTTGGGTTAGTTCAGCCGGACATCATCTATATAATTCTAATTTTAAACAGTATCTTGCTTCAGATGAGCAAAGCCTGACTGCTCAAAGCTGGCTGAATGCCATTCATCCGGAAGATGCCGAGCATCTGCGTTTTTTATGGGAAAGTGCGCAAAAAAGTGGTCAGAGTTTTGAAAAAGAATGCCGGATTCGGGATCGCCAGCAGCGCTATCACTGGTTTTTGTTAATTGCCCGGAATTCGCAGCAGCTCGAGGGCTGTGACCAGTGGATGATCAGTTGTACCAATATTCATGACAGTGCGGTGAAATACCGGGAAACCAAAGATACCTTACGTGCCCACACCCATATGCTGGATGTCAGTGTTGACTGTATCAAGATTGTCAAACCGGATGGCTCGCTATCGCATATGAACCGTTCAGGTTGCCAGGCCTTGCTAGGCAAAGAGCGGGAAAAGAATTTTGGCATGAAATGGCTCGACCTGTTACCGCCCGAAGCCCGTGAAAAAGGTCAGCAGGCCATTCGTGAGGCGATTAAAGGCAAAAATTCCCGTTTCCCGGGTATGAGTATTAACCAAGATGAAGTGAAATACTGGGACAATATGCTGACCCCGGTGCTGAACGAACACGGCGAAACCACCAGTATTTTATGTGTATCGCGTGATGTGACCTTGCAAAAAATTGCCGAAGATAAATTAAGACTCAGCAGTGAAGTCGATGATCTGACCAAGCTGATTAACCGCCGAACTTTCCGGAAAAAAACCAAACAGGCAATTCAGGTCGCCAAAGAAACCCGCACATTGGTTGGGGTCATGCTGATTGACCTGGATCATTTTAAAAATATTAACGATACCCTGGGCCATCAGGCCGGCGATCATTTATTAAAAGTATTGTCCAAACGCTTTCAAAAATATATTTCAGAACAGGTCAGTATTGCGCGCCTGGGTGGTGATGAGTTTGCCGTGGTGGTGCATTCGGTTGAAAATGAACAGCAGCTGATTGAACTGGCCAAGAAGTTTGCCAAACTGCAGGATGCACCCATTACCTATAGCGGCCGGGTCATTAACTGCGGCATGAGCATTGGCTGTTCGATGTATCCCAAAGATGCCAGAGAAATTCCCGAACTGATGAAATGTGCCGATACCGCGCTGAATGACCTGAAAGCCGGTGGCCGAGGTGGCATCCGCATGTTTGATCATTCTATGCTGGCGGCGGTCCAGAGCAAGGCAGAGCAGTTGCAGACTGCACGCATGATTATTCGTGAACAGCGGATTGTACCGTTTTATCAGCCGAAAGTGTGTATTGAAACCGGTGAGCTGATTGGCTTTGAGGCTTTATTACGCTGGCAGGATGCACAGCAGCGTTACCGTTATCCGAAAGAGCTGCTAGAAGCCTTTAGCGATTATGAGCTGACTACAAAAATCAGTGAATTGATGCAGCAGGCGATTTTTAGTGATTTACAAAGCTGGATCAAACAGGGTCTACAGACGGTGCCGGTGTCAATTAATGCTTCGCCGGTGGAATTGACGCGCGATAACTACGCAGAAGTGCTGTTAAAACGGATGCAGCATTATCAGATTCCGGCGCAATTAATTGAAATTGAAATTACTGAGCAATCGCTGGCCGAGCGTGGCTCTGAATGTGTGATTCGTACCCTCCATAAACTGAAACAGGCCGGTATTCGCATTTCGCTGGATGATTTTGGCACCGGACATTCCTCCTTAACCCATTTACGTGATTATCCGGTAGATAGCCTGAAAATTGACTGTGATTTCGTCAACCGCATCAATAGTGATAAATCAATTCAGGCCATTGTCGAAGCGATTATCAAGTTAGGGCCGGTTTTGTCCTTGGATATTATTGCCGAAGGCATTGAAACCAAGGAGCAGTTTGAAACCCTGAAACAGTTTGGCTGCCATTTTGGTCAGGGCTATTTATTTAGCAATGCTGTCAATCAGCTTGAAGCCAAGCAGATGTTAAAAGCCGCTATATAAGCTTCAAGTTTCTATGATATAAAAATATAAAAACGGGCACATGGCCCATTGCTGTCCCACAATTTTTCACAAGAGGAAGCTCATTTGAGCTTCCTCTTGTTTTATGGGTATTTTATCGGGTGAAAATAAAGCTTTTAAAGTTCTTCTTTCAAACAAATTCACTTGAATTATT
>NZ_VPBF01000027.1:0-44947 GCF_013418865.1 Acinetobacter sp. YH12117 | reverse complement strand
CAAGGCAAGCCCAAGAACAAGCCAAACCACGTGCTCAGCAGGTAATTTTCTCCTTCTGATCGATGCCTTACCTGTTTGATGCAGAGATGTTTCAATCCAATTTAAGTCAATAAGTTCACAAAAATGGTTGAGTGATGGGAGAGCATGTTCAAGAGTGGATTCTAAATGTTCAGATAAAGACATAAAAAAATGAGCGTATTTACATACACTCATTTTTACTACATTTTTCTAATATTTGCTTAACTGACTGGCATTACCTCAACCGAGGTGCTTTTTTATGGCATTAAGTTTCTCGCTTGACTCAAGGGAGGTGAGGAGGGATAGAAGATTAGCGAAACCAGCCCTCTCTCTAACTCTCTCCCTCAGGGAGAGAGGACATGTCGCATTAAATCCATTTCTTCCATCTGAAGTAAATCAGCGGCCCGATAAAGAAGCCAATCAGGATAATACTGACAATAATAAAACTGGTGGTGCCTTTGGCAAAAGGCAGTACATCGGTGTTCATGCCATAGACACTGGCCACCAGCATCGGTGGTGCCAGCATACTTGGTAAAATCGAGAAGCGACGGATGGTGTCATTCTGTTCGGTATTAATGAAGCCCGAAGTAGTATCGAGTAGGAAGCGCACTTTCTGGAACAGGAAGGCGTCGTGTTCGACCAGCGAGCGTACATCTTCACTCAGTTCACGGATATCGGCATCATAAATATGACTGCCCAAGGCACGTGGACGCGCTAAAAAGGTCAGCACACGGCGTAAATCAATCAGACAGAGCTGAGCTTTTCCAAGCATATCTTCCAGTTGAGCCAGCCGGGTAATCATGTCATCAAGGTCTAAAATCATTTCCCGGTGGCGGTTATTCAGCACTTCGGTAGAGTATTTTTCCAGGTCCTTGTGGATATCTTCCAAGATATCCGCAAGTTCATCCAGCTTGGCTTCTAGCAGACCGAGCAGCACCCAGGTCGGGTCTTTATAATCAATTTCATAATCATTGCGTCGTGCACGGGCCCGAAAAGCACGAAAGGCCACCAGTTTTTCACCGCGCAGGGTTAGCAGACGGTCCCGGTTTAAAATAAAGGCAACAGTTTGTACCGTGGCGAGAATACTGGAATTTTCTTCCGATTCATCATCGACCTGATAGTTTTTATTTTTCGTTAAAAAATAGGTGCTGATGTGTAAAACCCCATCATCATCACGGTAAAATCGGGCAGATGAGGAAATATCTTCCAGAGACTTTAAGGTGGGTAAATCCTGCCGGTAGGCGTCCATGACCCACTGTTGTTCTTCTTGTGAAGGGGCGATCAGGTCAATCCAGACCAGTTCTGGATGCAGGTCGAAGCCGCCGTTAATGGTGGCGTCTTCCAGACTACCGCGCTCTGTGGCGTAAAAGGCTTCAAGCATTAGTCTTTTCTCCCTTGCGCAGTATGGGTTTTATTGATGGGTGTATTTTAGACAAGGATTTGATTAAAAACACTGTTTGAAGTGCTAATTTATTTAAAAAACCAGCTCAAGGGTATATTTGCGGCATCATAGCCGCTGAACATGGTGAAAAAATGACAAATTCAATTGCAGTCTTCTGTGGCTCGGCTTTAGGTTCCGATGCGGTTTTTGTGGACACGGCGCAGCTGGTCGGGCAAACGATTGCAAAACAGGGCAAAACCCTGGTCTATGGTGGTGGTCGCTCCGGGTTAATGGGTGTGGTCGCAGACAGTGCCTTGCAGGCCGGTGGTGCCGTAATTGGCGTGATTCCGGAGCCACTGGTTGATCGCGAGCTGGCCCATCCCGGTTTAACCGAGCTGCATGTGGTGAAGAATATGCATGAGCGTAAAACCAAAATGTCAGAACTGTCCGATGCCTTTATTGCCATGCCAGGTGGTGCCGGCACACTGGAAGAAATTTTTGAGCAGTGGACCTGGGCCCAGCTGGGAATTCATTTAAAACCGAATGCCTTTTTAAATGTTGAAGGTTTTTATGATGATCTGCTGCGCTTTATTCGCATGACTACTGACAAGGGCTTTACCCATGCACGTTTTACCGAGGCGTTAATTGTGTCTGATTCTATGGATGAGATTTTAAGCCAGTTTGAACGCTTTCAGGCACCTGAACCGAAATGGGGTATGGCCGACCGTCAGGCCTTGGTGAAATAAATATGAACACCATTACCGTAGCTGCGGCCATTATTCTGAACGAGCAGCAGCAATTGCTGCTGGTACGCAAACAGCACACCCAATGTTTTATGCAGGTTGGCGGCAAGCTGGAAAGCGCTGAGCCATCGGAGCAGACCATCTGCCGGGAAATTGCGGAGGAAATTGGCTGTCAGGCCCAGATTAAACAGTTTGTTGGCCGTTTTGAAACCGCTACAGCCAATGAGCCGGATCATCGTCTGGTCAGTTATGTTTATTATGTGCAGCTCGATCAGGACCCGCAGGTTCAGGCAGAAATTGCGGAAATGAAATGGATTGAACTGGAGGATAAGACGACACGTCTGGCACCGTTAACCACAGAAGTGGTGATTCCCTGGGTGAAACAGCATCTGTTACAGTCGGCTTAAGGCTGGCTGTCTTTTTGAAATGATTTATCCGTCGGCACTGGCAATACACACCGCATAGACCTTGTGACAGCCAAGTTGCTCCAGCTGCTGTTTTAGCGCACGAATTGAGCTGCCGGTGGTGACCACATCATCGACAATTAACACCCGGCGATAGGGCCGGCCGGTATCGGGCCGTAGCTGGAATTGCTGGTCCAGATTCTCCAGTCGTTCCAGTCGACTTAAGCCTTTTTGACTGTGTTGATGGCGCCGTACAACCGGTTGCCAGATTGGTAGCTGTAAATGGTGTGCCAGCACCTGAGCCAGCAGCAGGGTATGATGATAACCACGCTCTGCCAGTCGCTCGGTTGCCACCGGCATCGGGACAATGGCCTGTACCCGTGGATAGGCCAATTCACACAGGCTGCCCGCCAGTAAAGACTGATAATGCAATTGCTGCTCATATTTGAATTGCTGAATCATCCGGTCGACTGGATAACGATAATGACAGGCTACCTGAATCTCGGTTTCCTGCCGGCAGACACTGGCCTTTAGCCACGGCAGCTGTTGCAAACAGTCTGCACAGACCCGGTACTGCTGCTGGGCCGCACTGCCACAGAGCTGGCAGGGCAGTAACTTTTTAAAGAGCGTATGGCTATGCGCCAGCAGCTTAAACATAGGCATAACGTGGTGCTTCCGGCAGCCAGCGTTTGAGCAAGGCTTCGGCCTGCTCGGGATAATCTTTGAGCATCTGCTGGGCCACATAATGCGCCTGATTCAGCAGATGATCATCGCGTTCCAGCTTGGCCACCCGAAAGCCCATATCGCCGGTTTGTTTGGTGCCCAGTAACTCCCCGGGGCCGCGCAGTTCCAGATCTTTTTCGGCAATCACAAAGCCATCATTGCTTTCTCTTAAAATTCGCAGCCGTTCCAGCCCGTTTTGCGACAATGGATGCTTATACAGCAGGGCACAGAAACTGGCTTTGGCGCCCCGACCGACCCGGCCACGCAGCTGATGCAATTGCGACAGCCCTAAACGCTCGGCATTTTCAATCACCATGATTGAAGCATTCGGGACATCGACGCCGACTTCAATCACGGTGGTGGCAATCAGCAATTGCAGCTGGTTGTCTTTAAACTGCTGCATCACCGCCTGTTTGTCATCAGCCTTCATTTTGCCATGCACCAGACCAATATTCAGTTCCGGAAAGCGTTCCTTGATTTCAGCAAAAGTCGCTTCGGCAGCTTGCGCATCCAACGTTTCTGACTGTTCGACCAGGGTGCACACCCAATAGGCCTGTTTGCCTTCTGCACAGTTGCTGGCAATACGCTGTAGTACCTGTTCGCGCCGGTCCAGTGGAATGGTCACGGTCTGAATCGGGGTACGGCCCGGCGGCAGCTCATCAATAATGGAAGTGTCCAGATCGCCATAGGCGGACATCGCCAGCGTACGTGGAATCGGGGTGGCGGTCATCACCAGCTGATGCGGAGTCATGTGATTCAGGCCCTTGTTTCTTAAGGCCAGCCGCTGATCGACCCCAAAGCGGTGCTGCTCATCAATAATCACCAGTCCCAGCTTGGCAAATTCGACATTGTCCTGAAACAGCGCATGAGTGCCGACCACCAGCTGGGCGCTGCCATCCTGAATAATCTGTTCGGCGCTGGCGCGGGCCTTGCCTTTCTGTTTGCCAGAGAGCCAGGATACGGTTAGTCCCAAAGGTTCAAACCAGCGTTTAAAGTTTAAATAATGTTGTTCGGCTAGAATTTCAGTTGGTGCCATCAGCGCCACCTGCCAGCCTTCTTCCAGTGCATGACAGGCCGCCACCGCCGCCACCAGCGTTTTGCCGGCGCCGACATCGCCTTGTACCAGTCGCAGCATCGGCTTGTTTTGTTTCAGGTCCTGGATAATTTCCTTGGACACCCGTTTTTGCGCACCGGTCATGCTAAACGGTAAGCCGGCCAGTAACTGCTTGGCCAGACGTTGGCTGGGTGCAAAAGCTGGCGCTTCAATCTGCTGAATATAAGCACGGCGGGTCAATAAACTGACCTGATGTGCCACCAGTTCCTCAAAAATCAGCCGCTGCTGGGCCGGATGCGAACCCTGACCGAGCTGCAGCATATTGGCACTGGTTGGCGGCTCATGGATATATTCCAGCGCCTGTTTCAGTGCATAGCCGTTGGTAAATTTTTCCGGCAACAGTTCCGGCAGATCATCACTGTGCTGTTTCAGCGCCTGTTTGACATAGTCGCGCAGTTTGGGCTGGGTCAGCCCTTCGGTGCTTGGATAAATCGCCGTGAGCTGGGTTTTCGGTAGCGGAGTATGCTCGCTGATCAGCTGGATTTCCGGATGATACATTTCCAGACCACGTGCGCCGACCCGGACTTCACCAAACACGCGCAGGCGGTTGCCGACTTTAGCACGGTCGGTTAGGCCTTTATAAATATGATAAAAACGTAAGGTGACTTTGGCGCTGTCATCATCCAGCAGAATTGCCATCGACTTGCGTTTGCCGGGTGGAAAATCGACCCCTTTGACAATGCCTTCCAGTAAATAGCTGCGGCCGACGTTCAATTGGTTCATCGGAATGATCGTGCTACGATCTTCATAATCACGTGGCAGATGAAACAGTAGGTCATCTGTGGTGAAAATATTCAGTTTTTCCAGTAACGCGGCAGCAGCAGCGCCAACGCCTTGTAATTGATGGACTGCGGCCATGTCCCCTCAACAATGGTAATGAGCAAGTGGGTTATGCATATTTTATTTATCGGTTATGGTAAAACATCTGCACGTGTGGCTAAACAACTATTTCAAGCTGGCCACCAAATTACCACAATTAGCCGCAGCCAGAAAAGTGATGCGCATGCAACGCATCTGATTCAGGATGTGCAGCAGCTGGATTTAAGCCGGCTGACGCCCATTGACTGGGTCTATGTGCTGCTCAGTCCGGGCCAGAGCACGCCGGAGGCCTATCAGCAGACCTATCTGGATTCGGTGCAACCAATTGTAACGGCGCTGGCAGCGCATCCGGTGCGTCGTATGGTGGTGGTGTCATCGACCCGGGTGTATGGACAAAATGCCGGGGAATGGATTGAGGATACCACACTGCTTCAGCCGCCAGATGCACAGGCAGACATTCTGCTCAAGATGGAGCAGGCCTATTTAAGCGCTTATCCGGAGCGTTGCACCATTATCCGGCCCAGCGGTATTTATGGCAGCTCAATCGCAAGGATGGTCAAGCTGGCGCACACGCTCACTGAATATCCAAACCGGCACTGGTCTAACCGGATTCATATTGATGATCTGGCGCGTTTTCTGGCACAGATGATTCACGTGGAACATCTGCAGGAGAGTTATATTGTCAGTAATGGTCAGCCGCAACTGCTGCATGAAGTGGTGCAATGGTTTCAGCAGCAGCTACATCGGCCGTTATTAACCCTGACCAGTCCGCACGAAACCGGCAAGCGGATTCGACCGAAACGGATGCAGGACAGTGGTTTTAAGTTACAGCATGATGACTGTTTTCAGGATTATCTGGCCCTGTTACAGCAAGCGGATGTGAACTAAGAATTTTTAATTTTATTGAGGATGGCTGATATTTCCCGCACCTTTGCACGAATGCAAAGATACGGGTTATGGACGGTTTTTTATTTCTTTTTACGTTTTAAGCGACGTTTGGCTTGCTGTGCGGCTAGTGCATCTAGTGCATCTTTCAGTTCTTCATCGCTAAAGGTGGTGATGTGTTGCAGCATTTGCAGGGTTACATCATCCAGCACCAGATTGGCATACTGCGCCACATTGCTAAAGTTCTCATCAAAGACAATAGCATTGTCGCTGTTGGTGCTGATATAGCCTTGCTGGGTCAGCACTTTAATAAAGCTCTGGAACAGGGCCTTATCGAAGAACTCTGGTGAGTTGAACTCATACAGCACCGATAAACGCTGACCAACCAGATGACTCAGTTCTTCAACCTGACGGGCGGAAATATTGCCAGAACCACGCTGGGTAATCAGCGCCAGGGTCATGTAGTAGCGTTCCAGGCTTTGCATCACCGGCGCAGCCAGCACCACCAGCTGGTTATGATCTTCACTGTTCGGTGCCGGAGAAAGCAGATTCCCTTCAGCATCTTCACTAATCAGCTTGGCCTGAATTAGCCCATCAGCATAGGCACAGATCTGCTGTTTCAGTTCTGCTTCATTCCATTTCAGGAACAGCTCGGCTTTCAGGAACGGATACAGCGTACGAATTACATTAATCAGATCGCCACGCTTGATTGAACCATTGTGCTCCACCAGTGCCGCCACCAGAGATGGCAGGACAAAGGCATGCAGAATATTGTTGCGGAAGTAGGTCAGCAACACCGCCTGATTGTCTTCAATGGCAATAATATCGCCCAGAACGTGCTGCACACGTTTAATCAGTTTCAGCTTCAGACCGTAGGCAATAATTTCCTTGCCTGAAAGTGGGGTGATGTGGGTGCGCTCATCGTAAGGCAGGGCAGTAAGCAGGTCACGATAGGTATCCAGCTGCTTGATACAGATCGCTTCATCTAAGGTATGTTTTGGCGTGCCCAGCAAAATCAGCGATAACAGCGATACCGGGTTAATTACCACGGCGCGGTTAATGTTTTCCAGAATCGCATAGGCCGAGCTGTTTACCGCATCGGATACTTCCTGCGGAATCGGATCGTCATTTTTTTCGATACTGATCTGCTCGGCGCCATGCTGTTTTAGCATGTCATCTAAAAACACTGGCTCGCCAAAATTCACATGCACCTTGCCAAAAATACGCTCGATTTTTCTCAAGGTTTTCAGAATACCGACAATGGATTCGGCCTCTTTCGGTTTACCCTGCATTTCACCGACATAGGTCGAACCTTCCATCAGGCGTTCATAGCCAATATAGGTTGGCACAAAGGCAATCGGTTTGGCGCGGCCACGTAAATGTCCATGTACGGTCATGGCCAGCATACCGGTTTTTGGTGGCAACAAGCGGCCGGTACGCGAACGGCCGCCTTCAATAAAGTATTCCAGCGGCGTGTTGCGCGACAGAATGCTGTACAGATATTCCTTAAATACGGTGGTGTACAGGCCATTGCCACGGAAAGTCCGGCGAATAAAGAAAGCCCCGCCACCACGTAATAACTGACCGACAAAGGGCATGTTCAGGTTATCGCCAGCGGCAATGTACGGCACCATCATGCCGCGCTTATAAATCACATAAGACAGCAATAAATAGTCGATATGACTGCGATGGCACGGGGTATAAATAATTTCGTAGTCTTTGGCCAGCTCACGCACGGTACTGAAATTATGCACCTCGACGCCATCATAGAGTTGGGTCCATAAACGGGTTAGCGCCGTTTCAGCAAAGCGGATGGCGGCATAGGAATAGTCCGACACGATTTCATTTAAATAGCCAATGGCACGGCGCTCGGCTTCAATCATGCTGATTTTACTGCGGATGCTTTCGCGGCGAATGGCTTCCTGTACATCCGGCGCTTTAATCAGGCTATGCATCACATTACGGCGATCCGATAAATCGGGGCCTAACACCACTTCGCGCTGGCTGTCTAAATAATTATTTAAGGTATTGATGATACAGGTCGCCGGCGACAGGTTCGGGGCCTGCATCTTGGCGGTCTGCACCATGGCTCTTAAAGACTGTGCCTCATGAAATTCCAGATAGGATTGGCGACCATGCAGGCCAATATTGACCAGCTGCTTGACGGTGCCTGGTGTAGCCCAGGTATCGGTCAGTAGCAGTTTGAGCCAGGAATCTTCTTTATCTGGTGCGCGGCCCCAGAGGACGGTAACTGGAATCAGCTCAATATCCAGTTCCGGGTACTGCTCCAGCAGTTCAATCAGACGCAACAAACGCGGCGGAAAGGCGTGTGGCGGCGGATTCAGCAGATTGTTTTCATCATAGTGCTGTAAAAACAGGATTGAGGCTTTTTCCTTGTGCTGGCCAATCTGCATAGGGTCTAATGCGGGCGGCAGCTTTAAGCGGCGTGTTTCACCATCAAGGACCAAGGCATTGCTGCGGGAATGGTTCTGCAGCACATAGCAGACAATTTTCTGGGTCGGCTGTTCTGAATGGTCTGTCGCTGCTGCTTCGGCAGGAACCTCGCCCAGTACATGCGGGGTTACCACCAGATCAAGCAGTTTGCTTGAAAGCTGACGATAAATTTGACCAAAACCACTCTTGGACATACCAACTCCTAAATCAATGACCAGTACCGCAGATTATCTGAGGGAAAAAATAATAAATCTAATTGTAGCGAAAAATAGCCTGACATTTTCTGACAAATTCTATCTTTAGTGCTCAATTTTATCGTTAAAAATCGTATTTTTAGTGCGGCGCATTATACGGGAGTCGTGACAGGGCGGTCAGTTAAACTTTAGTGTTTTGGTCAACAAATATGGCAAAATAGGCAAGATTGAGCTGTTTCTATTTTGCTTGTTTTGATTTTTAAATATCCCGACATAGGTTTCCCCGCATGAATGCACTGACTCAGGAACTGGTTGAACTGCTTAGCCTGGAAAAACTTGAAGAAAATATCTACCGAGGCATCAGCCGCAATCTGGTCGGTAAGCGCGTGTTCGGTGGACAGGTGCTGGGCCAGGCACTGCGCGCGGCTTCGTATACCACCGACCGTCCGGCGCATTCCTTACATGCCTACTTCCTGTTTGGTGGCGATGTCAACGCACCGATTATTTATGAAGTGGACCGGATTCGTGAAGGCAAGAGCTTTGTTAGCCGTCAGGTGCGAGCCATCCAGCATGGCCGGACCATCTTTATGTGTATGGTATCTTTTGCTGCGCCAGAAGAAGGGCTGAATTACCAGATTTCCGAGCCTGAATATCCGGCACCGGAACAGTTAAAAAATGAAGCAGAACTGGTACAGAGCATTGTCGAGTTTATTCCGAAAAACGTTCGTGCCAGCTTTACCCGTGACCGGCATGTGGAAATCCGTCCGGTGAATCCAAGTAATCCGTTTCAGCCGCAGCCGGAAGCGCCGTCTTATGCGCACTATATCCGTACGCATAGTCCGATTGCAGCGGAGCAGGATGAAATTGCCCTGCATCAGGCCATTGCTGCCTTTTATTCAGACTTTACCCTGATGACCACCGCGCTGCGTCCGCATGGCCTGAGTTATCTGTCGCCAAGTCTGCAATGTGCCAGTATCGACCATGCCATGTATTTCCATAAGCCATTCCGGGTCGATGACTGGATGCTGTATGACATGGAAGCCACCATCAGTAACAGTTCGCGTGGCCTGAACTTTGGCCGTATGTGGCAAAACGGCGAGCTGGTCTGTAGCACCACGCAGGAAGGTTTAATTCGCTTACGCGAAATTGAAACTCAGTAAACCAATATCAATAAAAAAAGCCGAATCAGTCGATTCGGCTTTTTTTATCCTACCTTCAATGGCAATGCGGCAAATCGCTTGGTGCATGTTTATGGCAGCCTTGTGCCTTGCTGTTGCCCGAAGAATGGGCAAAAACCTGAGAGGTGCTACAAATGAGTGCAAGAATAAGGGCGAGTTTTTTCATGAGGTTACTCTTTTAGTCTTAAAAACAAGGTAATGCACTGATAAAGCACATCTTATGCCAGTTTTTCTGGCACCGGGCTTTTTTCCTGAGCTGGATTTGCTTTTGACAAAATAATGCTCGATTCAGCGCAGCTCGCATGGCATAGTGCCAAGCAAGATGACATCACAATATATGCACCCATGAGCTTAAATACACAAATTCTGGTGGCCGCAATTTTAGGGGTTCTATTCGGGTTTTTGTTGAACCTGTTGCCGGGCAGCGCATTTTATGACGGCAGCTTATATGGCCTGAGTATTGCCAGCAGTATTTTTATCGGCCTGCTGAAAATGCTGCTGATTCCCCTGATTTTCAGTTCGATTGTGGTCGGGGTATCCAACCTGCAGGCTTCTGGCCAGCTGAGCCGGGTCTGGAAAATTACCTTGCTGTGCTGTGTGACCACCACCACATTGGCGCTCATTTTAGGTCTGGCCTGTGCGCATCTGTTTGAAGTCGGTAAAGGCGTAGATGTGCGTTTATTCCAGGACGTGATGAGCCAGCATCAGACGCCGGATACCTTAACACCGTCGTCCTTCTTCACCAATTTTATTCAAAACACCCTGATTAATCCGTTTAAGGCCTTTGCCGAGGGCAATGTACTGGCGGTGGTGGTGTTTGCCTTATTTGTCGGGGTGGCGCTGGTCAAAGGCGGTGAGCAGTTCCGGACCGTGCGCCGGCTCAGCCATCAGTTTTTTGACATCATGATGCTGATGATCGGTTGGGTGATGAAACTGGCACCGCTGGGGATTTTTGCCCTGCTGGCCAAGCTGATTGCCACCGAAGATGTGACCGTGCTCAGCCGTCTGGCTGAGTTTACCGTAGTGGTAACCGGCACCACCATTTTTCATGGTCTGGTGGTACTGCCGCTACTGCTATGGCTGTTTGGAAAAATGAATCCGGTGACCTTCTTTAAAGGAACGCGCGCTGCTTTAATTACTGCATTTGCCACCAGTTCTAGTTCGGCCACCATGCCACTTTCGATGAAATGTGCCCAGGAAAACCTGAAGGTGCGCCCGCAAACAGCTGGCTTTGTAATTCCGCTGGGGACACAGCTGAATATGGATGGCACAGCCTTATATGAAGCCGCTGCGGCGCTGTTTATTGCCAATTTAATGGGGCTGGATTTGACCTTGGGCCAGCAGCTGGTGGTTTGCGCCACCGCCATGATTGCCTCCTTGGGCGCGCCGGGTATTCCAAGTGCCGGCATGGTCACCATGATTATGGTGTTGCAATCGGTTGGTCTGCCGGCAGAAGCAATTGCCATTTTACTGCCGATTGACCGTTTGCTGGATACCGTACGTACCGTGGTCAATGTCCAGGGCGATATGATGATTAGTGTGGTGGTCGATCGCTATACCCGCGACGATGAGATCACCACTCAATCCTGAGCATCTTCCCAGCACGGATTCCAGACCACTTCCCAGAGATGGCCATCGGGGTCCTGAAAATAACCGGCAAAACCGCCATAAAAGGTGGCTTGTGCCGGTTTGATAATGGTGGCACCGGCACGCTCGGCCTGCTGCATCACCTGATCTACGTCCAGCGGACTATGCACATTATGCCCTAGACTGATTTGGGTCGGGCAAAAACGGCTCAGGGGCAGGCCTGAATCTTGCGCCAAGGCAGCCTGCGGCCACAGTGCCAGTGTCAGGCCTGAATCCAGCGTGATAAACGCCACTGCGCCCTGTTCAAATTCCTGCCCGACGATACCTTCACTCTGCCAGCCCAAACCTTGCTGATAAAAGCGCAAAGCTGCGTCTAAATCCTGCACAGCCAGCGTGATCACACTCAAAGATGCGCGCATTGTTCCTGCCTTTTCATTCAAGTCTGATTTTTATCTTAGCGGAAATCTGGCTCGACACAGTGCTGCCTGTGTCGGGCAATTGTATCTCTGCAATTCTGCACCAGGTGGATGCTTTACGCGACTTTAAGCTGGGCGCGCTGTGCCGCCGGGGAGGCTTGCAGATAGGCCAGCGCATCTTCGGTTTTGGCTTCATGCAGCGGGTCATACCACGGCATTAAATAACCCAGTTGCTGTGATACCAGCCAGAATGGTGAGGGCAATAAGCCGTTATTGGCCTGTGCAGTGCGGTACCATTCCCGCCAGATCCACGGTTTATACAGGGCCGGCCGGATTGATGCATAACGCGGGTCCTGACGCATAATATGCGCCGCACCATCGACCCAGAGACCAATTACTCCAGCAATCACCAGCAGGCTCAGATAATAACGGGCCAGATAACTGCCACCCAAATGCCGATACAGGTCAAAGGCCACGGTGCGATGCTCGATTTCTTCTGCGCCGTGCCATTTGACCAGATCCAGCATGGCCGGGTCGGCACCCTGACGCTGCCATTCGCGGTTATACAGCGCATATTTACCCAGCACGCAGGTCATGTGTTCTACCGTGGCAACAATGCCTAAACGGAACAGATCCCAGTGCCGTTCGCTCCATTGCGGCAATTGCAGACCTAAAGGCCGATCGGCCAGTAACTGGTTAAACAGTCCGTTCATCAGGCTGATGTTGCGCTGAATATCAATCTGGCGTTCGCTTAAATAATCCTTGTTGGCCGAGTTATGCGCCTGGGCGTGCATGGCTTCCTGGCGGATAAAGGCCTGCACATCCTGTTTCAGTTTTTCATCCTGAATCTGCGGCAAAACCTTGTTGTACAGCCGGCAAAACCAGAACTCGCCGGCCGGCAGAATCATGTTAATTTCATTAATAAAATAACTGGCAAAAGGCTGCTGCGGAATCCAGTCGATGGGGGTGTCCTGCCATTCAAAGCGGACTTTACGCGGTTGAATAAAGTAGCCAATGGATGAGCCACGGGCAGCACGGCGAAAACGTGCGAGGAGTTTTTTCATGCTGTATTGCACCTCTAAAATGTGATGCGGTTTAAATTATGCTCAGCATGAGTATGAAAAAAATATCCCCCATTGAAACTAGCAATAGGGGACATTCCAATATCAATAGATGTAAATTATTGTCAGACAGTTTTGAGTTGTTGCAAAGCTTATGGCTCTTTGGCGGCCGTTTCAGTCAGCTGTTCAACAGCTTCTGTATCCGGCAGCTCTTCTGCTTCCAGTTCATCTGCCGTGGCTTCCGGAATGCTGGCCAGATCAAACTGCTGCGATTGTTCCAGGGTAAAGTTCAGACGACCGGCCATTACACTGGCCAGTTCTTCCAGACCCTGACGATTGAGCGAGGAGAACAGTTGAATCGAGAAATCCAGCTTCATCTTTTTCAGCTGCTGTTTCACTTCCAGCAGGACTTTATTGGCCGGGCCACGATTCAGCTTGTCGGATTTGGTCAGCAAAACATGCACAAACAGATGACGGGAATAAGCCCATTCCAGCATCATCACATCAAAATGCTGCAGTGGATGGCGAATATCCATTAGCAAGACCAGACCCTGTAAGCTCTTGCGATGAATCAGGTAGTTTTCCAGTTCTTTTTGCCAGACAATTTTCATTGATTCAGGTACTGCGGCATAACCATAACCCGGTAAATCGACCAGACGCTGCTCCGGATTGCCCAGACTAAAGAAGTTGATCATCTGGGTACGGCCCGGTTTTTTCGAGGCACGTGCCAGCTGTTTCTGGTTGGTTAGAGCATTAATCGCACTGGATTTGCCGGCATTGGAACGTCCGGCAAAGGCCACTTCATAGCCGCTATCTTCTACACAGAGATTCAGCTTTGGCGCACTCATCAGGAATTCGGCTTTACGTAGCCAGTTCAGGGCACGAACGGCATATTCGGTAATCGCAGGATCAGCCTTTTTCTCATAGCTAATCTTTTGCTTCGGCGCATTAGCGGCCTTAGTGTTTTTCGATTTTCCTCTGCTATGGTGCATAACTTAACTTCATCACTGCTTTTACAAAGCGGTATTATAGATCAACTCGCGCAGACACGCGAACTTTGCTGTAGCCGTGTGCAAAAGTTATCTAACTCAGAGATTGATCAGCTGAATTGGCGATTGTGTGCTCCACTGTGCCGGTGCAGGAGTATTTAACACGTCGGACAGGGTGTACTGGTCCAGACTCTGATAAAACTGTTCCAGCGCCTGATCTAAAATGCCTTTTAAGCCACAGCGGCTGCGCAGCACGCACGGCGGGGTATTACATTCCACAATCTGGGTTTCACGTTGCAAAATACGCACGATCTGGCCCAGCTTCAGTGCCCGTGCATCCGGATTTAAACGCAGGCCGCCCCCTTTACCGCGGGTGGTAATCAGCCATTCCTGTTTGCCCATGAAATGCACAATTTTAACCAGATGGTTTTGGGAAACATGCAAATCCTGCGCAATTTCCGCAATCGTATACGGCAGATCTCGCGGTGGGGAGATATACAGCAGAATACGTAATGCATAGTCGGTGAATTTATTTAATTGCATGATCGCACAAATATTTTTTTCAAAGTTGAAATACAAGAAGGCTAGTCTACCATAAGCAGACTAGCCCTCCTATGTTTTACACGTGTGGGGTTTTAGTGACGTACACCACCCGTACCAAACGCTTCACTGTGAATCTGTTCGGCTTTAATACCACGTGCCAGTAAGGCTTTTTGCTGCTCGGCCATGAATGGCATTGGGCCACACAGATAGTAATCAGCATTTTCCGGTAATAAGGCAGCATCTATGCTGCTCAGGTCCAGACGACCGGCCACATCATAATCCTGACCTAACACATCTTCGGTATTCGGGAATTCATAGGCTGTAAAGGTATGAATACGTGGATACTTCGCCTTGATGTCCTGAATATGCTGTTTCATGGCATGTACCTGTTTGCTGCGGCAGGCATGAATGAAGGTCACCGGTTGTGGCACATCTAAAGTGACCAGCTGGTTCAGCATCGCAATCATTGGGGTTAAGCCAACACCACCACTGATGAACACATTACGTTTGTTGCTGTCGATCAGGTAGAAGTTTCCGGTTGGCGCTGAAATTTCAAGTTCTGCACCTTCTGGCAGCTGATGCAGCGCATTAGATACCCAGCCTGCAATCTTGTCGGCGCCATTACCCGGTTCGCGTTTCACTGAAATACGTAAGTAGTCTTGCTGCGGGCTGGTTGACAGCGTGTATTGACGTGGTTGTTTCAGGTCCAGTTCAGGGACAAAAACACGTACTGAAATGTATTGGCCGGCTTCATATTTTGGTAAGGCACCACCATCGACCGGTTCAAAGTAGAACGAGGTAATTTCGTCGCTTTCTACCACTTTCTTGGCAATTTTGAAATTACGCCAGCCTAACCAGCTGCCTTGAGTTTGCTGATGCTGCTCGTAAATGGCACGTTCGGTATTAATGAACACTTCTGCAAGCTGGCCATACGCGGCGGCCCAGGCATCAATCAGTGGATCATCCATGGAAATGTTCAGCACTTCGCTGATGGAGTGCAGCAGGTTTTCACCGACAATATTATAGTCCGGGGCCTGAATATTCAGACTGACATGCTTGTGTGCGACCAGTTCAATCACCGGTGCCAGTACTGATGGATCTTCAATATTTTCTGCATAGGCCAGTACCGCACCTGCCAGTGCCTGCGCCTGCGCACCACTGCGTTGATGACCCAGGTTAAAGGTTTCTTTAAGGTCCGGATTATTCCCCAACATGCGGTTATAGAAATAGCTGGTCAGGGCCACACCATTTTCACGTAGAACAGGAACAGTTGCTTTTACAAGGTCAATTTGCTGTGGAGTCATGGCTGATCTCTCATGGCTGGTTATTTATAAGATGTATTTAAAATACATTTTATAAAACGCCAGTGCAAGCACTGTTTTTAAAAAACCATAAAAAAATTATGGGATATAAAAATATCCCATAATGAAAGCTGTTCCTATCGGTTTTTTGATTATTTTCGGCCAAACAGGGAGCCTAATAATCCGCGGACAATTTTCTGTCCGGTACTGCCGCCTAAGGTGCGGGCCGCGCTCTTGGCAAAGGTGCCGACAATGTCCTGAGTCAGCTTTTCACGCTGTCGTGCAGCGCGTTCAGCTTCTTTTTGCTGTTCGCGGGCCAGACGTTCCTGTTCCCGCGCCTGCTGTTTGGCCAAAGCGGCCTGTTCTTTGGCTTGCTGCTTGGCTAAAGCTTCCTGTTCTTTGGCGCGTTGCTGTTCTAGCGCGGCCTGTTCAGCCTGTTGCTGGCGTTCCGCTACTTTCTGTTGCAGCATTTCATAGGCACTGTCCCGGTCCAGACTCTGCTCATATACACCGGCGACAATACTCTGGCTCATCAGTGCCTTGCGCTGTTCAGGGCTAATCGGGCTAAACGAGGAGTAGGGTGGCATCACCCAGCCGCGCTCTACAATCTGCGGCGTGCCTTGTTCATCCAGACAGCTAATTAAAGCTTCACCGACGGCCAGTTCGGTAATGGCCTGTTCCACCTGAAATTCCGGATTGGCACGGAAAGTTGCTGCCGCGGTTTTGACCGCTTTCTGATCTTTGGGGGTAAAGGCGCGTAAGGCGTGTTGCACCCGGTTGCCGAGCTGTCCCAGTACACTTTCAGGCAAATCCAGCGGATTCTGGGTGACAAAATAAATTCCAACGCCTTTGGAGCGAATCAGGCGGACCACCTGCTCAATTTTCGCCTGTAGGGCCGGGCTGGCATTGTCAAACAGTAAATGCGCTTCATCAAAGAAGAACACCAGTTTGGGTTTGTCCATATCACCGACCTCCGGCAACTGTTCAAACAGCTCTGATAGCATCCACAATAAAAAGGTCGCATACAGTTTCGGGGTGTGCATCAACTTGTCTGCAGCCAGCAGGTTGATGTTGCCGTGTCCCTGGGCATCGGTCTGCATGAAATCCAGAATATTCAGGCTGGGCTCGCCAAAAAACAGATCACCGCCCTGATCTGCAAGTGCCAATAGGTTACGTTGAATCGCACCAAGGCTAGCTGGCGAGAGATTACCGTATTCAGCTTTAAAGTCTGCAGCATGTTCGCTGACATAACTCAGCATGGCTTTCAGGTCTTTAAAGTCGATCAGCAACAAGCCCTGATCATCAGCAATTCGGAAGACTGCTGAGAGAACACCTTCTTGCGTGTCATTCAGGTTTAGGATGCGGGCAAGCAAGAGTGGCCCAATTTCAGAAATCGTAGTACGGATCGGATGGCCTTGTTCGCCAAACAGATCCCAGAATACAACCGGCGAAGCTTCAAAAGGAATCGAGTCAATATTCAGGCTTTTAATGCGTTCATCAAACTTAGGATTGCTTTCGCCTGGCTGGGCCAGGCTGGAAACATCTCCCTTAGCATCGGCTAAAAATACAGGTACACCAATGCGGGAAAAGCTTTCTGCCAACACTTTCAAAGTCACCGTTTTGCCAGTTCCGGTCGCACCGGCAATCAGCCCGTGACGGTTGGCAAGCTGTGAATGCAGCACAATATCTTGCGTGGTATCACTGGTTTTTTTAGCAATAATGATTGGTGTATTCATTAACCTGAAATCCCTGTATAAATTTTTATATTTTTCAGTAGTTTACATGTTACTGTAAAAAATGTGAAATTAATCATTTTTTTAATATTTTGCATATTTTGGAAATATTTTAACTTGTTTGTTGAAATATTGCTCATTTTTTGTAATATTTAGAACTCATTTTGTTTTAAATAACATTATGGAAAATAAAATATTAATAAGTTTTTTTAAATAATTTGGAAACGGTTAGAGGGTATCAATGAAATTCAATAAACAATTATTAGCTATGTTAGTTGGAACATCTGTATTTTTAACTGCCTGTGGTGGCGATTCAGATGGCTCAACATCTACAAAACCTGCTGATCCAGTTCAACCAGAACAGCCAAGTGAAACGGTTACTACGATTCAAGATGTTGCAACTGTAGTAAGTGAAAAAGCGAATATTGCAGTTTTTGGTGAAGTAAATTCCGAATATTTTACAGATATCACATTAACATCCGGTCAGACGGTTTTATTGTTAGATGATAATGATAATGAGGCACAAGCAACAGGTTTTGCTTCGCAGGTTGCTTTAAATACTTCCTCTGCTCAGACGCAAGCTAGATCAAATTCTGTTGTATCAAACCAAGACTTAGATCAATTTAGTAAATTCTATTTAGGTTTGTTTACTGAAAGCCTTGTTAAACAAAATGCAAAAGTCAATATTTTAACAAACCGTGTATCCATGAATGCTCAAGGGGAGGTTGTTAATGTAATTTTGGATATTGATTTTTCTAATGCCAATGAACTGACTAAAGTTCGTGATCTGTTGTTATCTGTATTAAATTCAAATTCATCTGTTACTACTCCTGTAGTCGTACAAGCAAGTGATAAAAAATTACGTCTCAATCTATCTTTTTGGCTTGCAAACCAATCAGGTTATATTTGGGCAAATACTTATGTCGCGAGTAATAGTGAGAAAGTTAACCAAAAATATGGTGATTTGAATATTGCTAGTGCTTTAAGTAGCAATGCTGTTATTGAAGTGGCTACAGCAAAAGAAACTTTTACTCAAACAACACAATCTGCAAATGCGGTTGACATTTTATGGAATATTGATTCTTCAGGTTCAATGTCTGAAGAACAGCGTAACTTGGCAAATGGTGCTGCACAGTTCTTTAAATCATTGAATCAGGCAGGTGTGGATTATCGCTTAGCAGTGAATACGCAGGATGCGTACGCATGTAAGTCACTTAGAACTTTAAAAGATAAAACGACTAATTTTATTGATAGAAATACACCAGATGCAGAGCAAGAATGGGCTACCTTGGCTCAACCTGGAACTTATGGTTCAGCTACTGAAACAGGTTTTTACTGCGTTCGTGAAGCAGATTTGACTGGTTTTGACCGTCCAAACGTGAAGAATTTAGTGGTGTTTGTTTCAGATGAGGCTGAAAATGAAACATATTGGCAGTCCAGTCCAGTATATAGTAACTATACACGACGAGATTTTAATGATTATAAAAATTATTTCTTGTCTACAAACACTACCTACTTTTCGATTGTAGGTACATCTGATCATATTCGTCCAACTTTTGCAGATCCTACAATTTCTTGGAGTACACCAGGATTTGAATGTAATGGTCAAGGTGGATCTGCTGAAGGAGGAGGGCACTTTAAAGAGATTGCACGTTTGACTGGTGGGGCTTCTGCTTCAATTTGTGCTGATGCTACAAGCTGGAATGTGGTATTTGATGACATTATCCGTGTGGCAACCGGTCTTGCAAGTCAGTTTAGTTTAAAACAGGTACCAATACCTTCAACTGTTAAAGTGACAGTAAATGGTCAAAATGTTGCGCGTGATACAACACATCGACAAGGCTTTGATCTAGTTTATAGTAATTCTGGCGTAAGTTTAGTGTTCTATGGAACAGCTTTACCAAAAGCAGGTGAGACTGTTTCTGTAAGCTATGATTACTTTAAGTAAAGCGAAACGATAATGTAAAAAATTGGGCAAATTGCCCAATTTTTTATGTCGATATTTAAGCTAAGACTTTTAAAGCCTGTTTAATATCCTGAAGCAGATCTTCCGGATGTTCTAGTCCAATACAGAAACGAACCAGGAAACCCTCTTTTAAATGTGAATGTTCCAGCACACGCATTTCTTTTAAGTTATATAGCATGACCAGGCTGACCGGTCCCCCCCAGCTAAAGCCCAGCTTGAACAGGGTTAATGCATCACAGAATGCTCGAATATCGTTTAAATTGTATTGCGCATCAAAAATCACACTAACCAGTCCGGCGCTGTGACCCTCCTTGCAGATGTCTTTCCAGTATGCATGACCGGCACTGTCCGGATCAGCCGGATGCAGGACCTGAACCAGCTCTTTTTGCTGTTTTAGCCAGTTCAGCAAGGTCAGTGCTGATTGTGACTGTTGCTGGTAACGCAGCTGCATGGAGGCCAGACTGCGCTGGATTTGCGCCGTATCATCCCCGCTGACACAAATCCCCTGAATGGCATGCATCCCGAATAATTGATGATGGAGTGTCTGGTCGCGCGTCACCACCGAGCCCATTAAAATATCGCCACCCCCGCTTGGATATTTGGTCAGGGCATGCACGGTCAGATCTACGCTTAAGTGGTCCTCGCCAAAATCAAAGGCATTAAAGGCCAGTCCTGCGCCCCAGGTATTGTCCAGCGCAGTCAGAATGTTATGAGCCTGGGCTTTTTTTACCAGACCGCTTAAGTCCGGAAACTCCAGTGTCACCGAGCCAGCCGCTTCCAGCCATAACAGTTTGGCTTTATCGCTTGGGTTAAAGCTTTCTACCTCCACCGGGTTGTAAACTTTGACGGCAATGCCATAACGCTGCTGCAGATTACGCAGATGCTCCATATTCGGGCCATAAATATTATCCGGAACCCAGACTTCATCGCCCTGACTTAACAAGCAGGAATTGACCAGATTAATCGCAGAAAGGCCGCTCGGCGCCAGCAGGTGATAGAGGCCGCCTTCGATCTGCGCGATGTTGTCACCTAAAGTAAAGGTCGTCGGCGTGCCATGCGTGCCATAACTATAGTCATAGGCATCGGTCCAGTGGCGATTAAACAGTGCATCGGTGTTGTTAAAAATAATCGTCGATGCACGATAGAGGGGAGGTTGAACCGTAGAAATCAGTTGAGGGGCTTTTCGTGGTGCATGAATCAGTTCGGTTTGCGGATTTTTTTTCACGACTTCGCTCAAATCAGGACAATCAATTGAATTTAGCTTAAGAGAAAAGGATCAGTTGTGCCATATCTGGCTGTATTTATTTGACTTTGAACACTCGGCGCTAAAGTTGGCTTCATTTTTGCAAAACCTAAAAGCATAGCTACAACAACAGGTTTCAGCGCATGGCGTCGCATTTAAAAGTACATTATTTTCAGCATATTGCTGGTGAAGGATTTGGAAGTTGTTATACGCATTTAAAACGGTTAAATGCAGAGATCAGTGCCACAGAATTTTTTGCCTTGCCGGTTGATTCAGCACTGGATATTGAAGCGCTGCCGCAGATCGAGGAGGTCGATTTGTTAATTGTCATGGGCGGCACCATGAGCGTTAATGATGAAGCCAATTTCCCCTGGTTAAAAATGGAAAAACGCTGGCTCAGGCGTTATTTGGCCATGGGAAAACCGGCCATTGGTCTGTGTCTGGGTGGGCAACTGATCGCCAATGCGCTGGGCGCGGCCGTCAATCGCAATCCTGTACAGGAGCTGGGCTGGCACGAGGTACGCAAGGTTAGTCATGTGCCACCAGACTATTTTCAGTTGCCGGAGCAGTTTAATGTCATGCAGTGGCATAGCGAAAGCTTCGAGATTCCCAAAGGGGCTGTGCATCTGGCCGAAAATGATGCCTGTCGCAATCAGATGTATCAGATTGGCAAAAATGTACTGGGCTTTCAGTTTCACCCGGAAACCACGCCAGAAAGCCTGCAATTATTCCTGGAAGATGAAGAAGAGCTGGCCCTGTTTCAGGGACCTTATGTGCAATCGCTAGAGCAGCTGCAGCGCGCCAATAAAAATAAATTTATTCAAGGAAATCAGATATTAAATCAGGCGATAGATTATGTGTTACAGCAAACTGCAGCGCAGCGGCGGGCTGTATAATTATTAAACAATTGATTTGTTGAAATATTTGAAAAATGATGTAAAAAGCCACAAAAGGATTTGCTTATGCATTAAACAATCGTTATAATGGGCGACCCTTTGATATTAAGGGGGTTAACCGCGAAGAAAGTGGTTAACTATCGTTACAGTCGTGGCATCGATCACGACCTTAGTGATATTTCACTGCTCTTGACACTTGCCTTTATTAGTGGGGTGAGATGCGTCAAGAGTGATTCTTTATATATTTTGGCTTGGAGTTAACTGGTATGTCTAACCAGAGAATTCGTATCCGTCTTAAGTCTTTTGATCACCGTTTAATTGATCAATCTGCTCAAGAGATCGTAGAAACCGCTAAGCGTACTGGCGCACAAGTGTGTGGTCCAATCCCGATGCCTACTCGCATCGAACGCTTCAACGTTCTTACATCACCGCACGTTTACAAAGATGCGCGTGACCAATATGAGATCCGCACTTACAAACGTTTGATCGATATCGTTCAACCTACAGACAAAACTGTAGATGCATTGATGAAATTAGATCTTGCAGCTGGTGTTGATGTTCAGATCGCATTGGGTTAAGGCTTTCGGTTAATTAACGCTCTAAGTTAATTAAGCCGCTTTTTTAGAGGTTTATGCACATGGCTATTGGTTTAGTCGGTCGCAAGTGCGGTATGACCCGTATCTTTACAGATGCTGGTGTTTCTGTACCTGTTACAGTGATTGAGGTTGATCCTAACCGCATCACACAAATCAAAACGCTTGAAACTGATGGTTATCAAGCGATTCAAATCACTACTGGTGAACGTCGCGAATCTCGTGTAACTAACGCTCAGAAAGGTCACTTTGCGAAAGCGGGTGTTGCTGCTGGTCGTCTGGTTCAAGAATTCCGCGTTACAGAAGCTGAGCTTGAAGGTCGTGAAGTTGGTGGTACGCTTACTGTAGATTTGTTCACAGTTGGTCAAATCGTTGACGTAACTGGCACATCTAAAGGTAAAGGTTTCCAAGGTGGTGTTAAGCGTTGGAACTTCCGTACTCAAGACGCTACTCACGGTAACTCTGTTTCTCACCGTGTTCTAGGTTCTACAGGTCAAAACCAGACTCCTGGTCGCGTATTCAAAGGCAAAAAAATGGCTGGCCATTTAGGTGCTGAGCGCGTAACTACACAGGGTCTTGAAATCGTTGCAATCGACACAGAGCGTTCAGTTCTAGTTGTTAAAGGCGCGGTTCCTGGTGCTACTGGTGGCGACGTAACTGTTCGTCCTACTATCAAGGCCTGAGGGGAAATAACGTGAATTTAAAAACTGTTTCCGGCTCTGCTGTTGAATTGTCTGAAGTAGCTTTCGGCCGTGAATTTAACGAAGCGCTTGTACACCAAGTTGTTACAGCTTACTTAGCTGGTGGTCGTCAAGGTTCTAAAGCTCAGAAGTCACGTGCAGACGTTTCTGGCGGTGGTAAAAAACCATTCCGTCAAAAAGGTACTGGCCGCGCTCGTGCTGGTTCTATTCGTAGCCCAATCTGGGTTGGCGGTGGTAAAACTTTTGCTGCTCGTCCACAAGACTGGTCTCAAAAAGTGAACCGTAAGATGTACCGCGGTGCAATGCAATGTATCTTAGCTGAACTTGTTCGCCAAGATCGTCTTGTATTAGTTGAAGAGTTTGCTGTTGAAGCGCCTAAAACTAAAGCATTGCTTGCAAAACTGAACGACTTGAATGCAACTCGCGCATTGATCGTTACTGAAGCTGTAGATGAGAATCTATACCTTGCAGCTCGCAACCTTCCACACGTTGATGTGGTTGACGCTACTGCAATCGATCCTGTTAGCTTGATCGCGTTCGATAAAGTTGTAATGTCTGTTGCTGCTGCTAAGAAAATTGAGGTAGAACTCGGATGAACAACGAACGTTTATATCAAGTCCTACAAGGACCTGTATTCTCAGAAAAAGCACAAGTTTTAGGTGAAACTGCTGGTGTTCAAGTGTTCAAGGTTGCATTAAATGCAAACAAGCTTGAAATCAAAAAAGCAGTGGAACAATTATTTGGTGTAGAAGTTGTTAAAGTTAACACGACTATCACTAAAGGTAAGACTAAACGCTTTGGTAAAACTATCGGACGTCGTTCTGATGTTAAAAAAGCATACGTCACCCTGAAAGCTGGCCAAGATGTTGAAATGGCTGACTTGGGCGATACCGCTGAAACCGCAGCGGAATAAGGACGAAAATTATGCCTATTCAAAAATGTAAGCCAACGTCTCCAGGACGTCGCTTTGTAGAGAGAGTGGTTCATGATCACCTTCACAAAGGCGCGCCATATGCTCCGTTGGTAGAAGCTAAAAAACGTACTGGTGGTCGTAACAATAACGGTCACATTACGACTCGTCACGTTGGTGGTGGCCACAAACAGCACTACCGTATCGTTGACTTCAAACGTAACAAAGACGGCATTCCTGCTGTAGTTGAGCGTATTGAATACGATCCTAACCGTACTGCACACATCGCACTGCTGAAGTATGCTGACGGTGAGCGTCGTTATATTATTGCGCCTAAAGGCTTACGTGCTGGTGATAAAGTACAGTCTGGTAACGATGCTCCAATTCGTCCAGGTAACTGCTTGCCACTTCGCAACATGCCTATCGGTTCTACACTTCATAACATCGAACTTAAAATCGGTAAAGGCGCGCAGTTAGCTCGTTCAGCTGGTACATCAGTTCAGTTGTTGGGTCGTGACGGTTCTTACGCTATCGTTCGTTTACGTTCTGGTGAAATGCGTAAAGTACACGTTGAATGTCGTGCTGTATTGGGTGAAGTTTCTAACTCAGAAAGCAACTTGCGTTCACTTGGTAAAGCAGGTGCTTCACGCTGGCGTGGCGTTCGTCCTACCGTACGTGGTATGGCGATGAACCCGGTTGACCACCCACACGGTGGTGGTGAAGGGCGTAACAAAGGTATTCAACCTGTAAGCCCATGGGGTCAAAAAGCTAAAGGGTACAAGACACGTACCAACAAGCGTACGACTAAGATGATTATTCGCGACCGTCGCGTTAAGTAACAAGTAAAGGAATCTGACTAATGCCTCGTTCATTGAAAAAAGGCCCATTCGTCGATGCGCACTTGTTCGCTAAGGTTGAAGCGGCTGTTGCGAGCAACTCTCGTAAGCCGATCAAAACTTGGTCGCGTCGTTCGATGATTCTTCCGGATTTTGTTGGTCTAACAATTTCTGTACACAATGGTCGTAACCACGTTCCAGTAATCGTTACTGAACACATGGTTGGCCATAAACTAGGTGAATTCGCGCCAACTCGTACCTATCGTGGTCACGGTGTTGACAAGAAGTCTAAACGTTAATAGGTGCTATGATGGAAGTAACTGCTAAATTACGCGGTGCCGCTATCTCGGCACAAAAGGCACGTTTGGTTGCAGACCTTATTCGCGGCAAATCTGTTGCGCATGCGCTTAACATCCTGAACTACAGCAACAAAAAAGCTGCTGTACTGGTTAAAAAAGCGTTGGAATCTGCAATTGCAAATGCTGAACACAATAACAGTTTAGATGTAGACGATCTTAAAGTTTCTACGATCTACGTTGATGAAGGCATGAGCCTGAAACGTATTATGCCACGTGCTAAAGGCCGTGCAGATCGTATTACTAAGCGTACTTGTCACATCACCGTTAAGGTAGGGGTTTGATATGGGTCAGAAGGTTCATCCAATCGGTATCCGCCTAGGTGTTGTGAAACGTCATAACGCTAACTGGTATGCGAATCCGAAACAATACGCTGAATACTTGCTTAAAGACCTTCAAGTTCGTGAGTTTTTAACTAAAAAACTTAAGAACGCAATGGTAAGCAATATTCTTATCGAACGTCCGACAGGCGCTGCTAAAGTAACTATTAGCACTGCTCGTCCTGGTATCGTTATCGGTAAAAAAGGCGAAGACATTGAGAAATTACAGCGCGAACTTACCAACATTATGGGCGTTCCAGCGCAAGTAAGCATCAACGAAATCGATCGTCCAGACTTAGACGCACGTCTGGTTGCTGAAGCAATCGCTTCTCAATTAGAAAAGCGTGTAATGTTCCGTCGTGCTATGAAGCGTGCGGTTCAAAACACTATGCGTGCTGGTGCCAAAGGTATCAAAGTTGAAGTTTCTGGCCGTTTAGGCGGTGCTGAGATCGCTCGTACAGAATGGTATCGTGAAGGTCGTGTACCTCTACATACACTTCGTGCGGACATCGACTACGCGACTATGCGTGCTGAAACGACTTACGGTACGATTGGTGTTAAAGTTTGGATCTTCCGTGGTGAGATCTTGGGCGGCATGAAACAAGTCATGAACCCAGCTCCAGCTGAAGAACGTCCAGCTAAACGCGGTCGCGGTCGTGGTGAAGGTCAAGAGCGTCGTGGTCGTCGCAATGATCGTTCTGCTGAAAAAGGAGAATAATCCATGTTGCAACCTAAACGTACTAAGTTCCGTAAGGTTCAAAAAGGCCGTAACACTGGTCTAGCGCACCGTGGTAGCACTGTATCTTTCGGTTCTATCGCACTTAAAGCGACTGAACGTGGTCGTATGACTGCGCGTCAGATCGAAGCTGCGCGTCGTACAATCAGCCGTCGTGTTAAACGTGGTGGTAAGATCTTTATCCGTGTATTCCCGGACAAACCAATTACTGAAAAACCATTAGAAGTTCGTATGGGTAACGGTAAAGGTAACGTGGAATACTGGGTTTGCGAAATCAAACCAGGTAAGATCCTGTACGAAATGGAAGGTGTGAACGATGAATTAGCAACTGAAGCATTCAAGCTTGCTGCTGCTAAACTTCCGTTTAAAACCACTATCGTGACTCGGACGGTAATGTAATGAAAACTAAAGATCTACGTGAAAAGTCGGTAGAAGAGTTGAAAGCTTTGCTTGATGAGCAACAGCTTAACCAATTCCGTCTTCGTATGGCGAAAGCAACTGGTCAATTGGGTAAATCGCATGAAGTTGCGCTTACTCGTAAAACTATTGCACGCATCAAGACCCTCCTTACCGAAAAACAGGGGAACGGGCAATGAGTCAAAATACAGTCCGCACGTTAACTGGCAAAGTTGTAAGCGACAAAATGGAAAAATCTATTGTTGTCCTTATTGAACGCCAAGTTCAACACCCGTTGTATGGCAAATTGATTCGCCGTTCAACCAAATTACACGCTCATGATGAGAACAATACCGCTAAAATCGGTGATGTTGTAACCATCAAAGAAAGCCGCCCAATTTCTAAAACTAAGTCTTGGACTCTAGTTGAAGTTGTTGAAGCAGCTGCTGAGTAATTAACGTTCTTGTTGCATCATCGGTCAATTTCGAGTACTCTTTGAGCCTTTCGAAATTGTGACCGGTGATGCTCGGTTTTGGAGTAGGGCAATGATTCAAACCGAAACGATGCTCGACGTAGCAGACAACAGTGGTGCTCGCCGCGTACAATGTATTAAAGTACTTGGTGGTTCACATCGTCGTTATGCTTCTGTTGGCGACATTATTAAAGTTACTGTAAAAGAAGCAATTCCACGCGCACGTGTTAAAAAAGGTGACGTGATGAATGCTGTAGTTGTACGTACAAAATTCGGTATCCGTCGTCCAGATGGTTCTGTGATTCGTTTCGACGATAACGCAGCCGTTATTTTGAACAACAACAAAGCGCCGATTGCTACTCGTATTTTCGGACCAGTGACTCGTGAACTTCGTACTGAACAGTTCATGAAAATTATTTCATTGGCTCCTGAAGTTCTATAAGAGGCAATCATGGCTAAGATTAAAAAAGGCGATCAAGTAATCGTGATCGCAGGTAAAGAAAAAGGCAAACAGGGTACTGTTTTGTCAGTTTCTAATGACCGCGTTAAGGTTGAAGGCCTTAACCTGGTTAAGAAGCATCAAAAGCCGAACCGTGTTACTGGCGCTGAAGGCGGCATCGTAACTCAGGAAGCTTCGCTTCATATTTCAAACGTGGCAATTTTTAATGCTACAACCCAAAAGGCTGACCGTGTTGGTTACCAAACGATTGACGGCGTGAAAACTCGCGTTTACAAATCAAATGGTGAATCAGTGGCGGTAGCGAAGTAATAGGTTGAAATAGGCAATGGCCAGACTTAAAACACGTTACAACGACGAACTTAAAGCTCAATTACAAGAACAATTGGGCATTAAGAATGTGATGGAGATCCCTCGCATCACTAAAATCACTATCAACATGGGTGTTGGTGCAGCTGCCGCTGACAAGAAACTCCTTGATGGTGCTCTTTCTGATATGCAAGCTATCGCTGGTCAAAAGCCAGTTCTTACGTTAGCTCGTAAATCTATCGCAGGTTTTAAAATCCGTGATGGTTGGCCGATTGGTTGTAAAGTTACTTTACGCGGCGAACGCATGTACGAATTCTTAGACCGTTTGATCTCTATCGCGATCCCTCGTATCCGTGACTTCCGTGGTTTCTCTGCGAAATCATTTGATGGTCGTGGTAACTACTCTATGGGTCTTAAAGAACAAATCGTTTTCCCTGAAATCGATTTCGATAAGATTGATCGTATTCGTGGTATGGATATTACCATCACTACGACTGCTCGCACCGATGACGAAGGCCGTGCGCTTATGCGTGCATTCGGCTTCCCGTTCAAATAAGAGGTCGATATGGCTAAGAAAAGTATGATTAATCGCGAATTGAAACGCGAAGCTACTGTTGCGAAATACGCTGAAAAACGTGCTGAATTAAAAGCTGTTATTGCAAACGTAAATGCAAGCGACGAAGAGCGTTTCGAAGCGATGATGAAGTTACAAGCATTACCACGTAATGCGTCTCCAGTGCGTCTTCGTAACCGTTGTGGTTTAACTGGTCGTCCTCATGGTTACTTCCGTAAGTTCGGTTTAGGCCGTAACAAATTACGTGACACAGTAATGCAAGGTGATGTACCGGGCGTTGTTAAGGCAAGCTGGTAAGGAGCGACTAGAATGAGTATGCAAGATACCGTTGCCGACATGTTAACGCGTGTTCGTAACGCTCAAATGGCAAAGAAACAAACTGTTTCTATGCCTAACTCTAAGTTGAAAGTTGCGATTGCAAACGTACTTCAACAAGAAGGTTATATTGCCAATGTAGAAGTTGCTGACGTTGAAGGCAAAGCAACTCTTACTTTGACATTAAAGTATTTCGAAGGCAAACCAGTTATCGAAACTGTGAAACGCGTAAGCCGTCCTGGTCTACGTCAGTATCGCGGTAAAGATGCACTTCCAAGCGTTAAGCAAGGTTTAGGTATTGCAATTGTTTCTACAAGCAAAGGCATCATGACTGATCGCGCTGCACGTGCTGCGGGTATTGGTGGTGAAGTTATTGCTTTTGTTTCTTAATAGGTGATTCCTCATGTCTCGTGTGGCTAAAGCCCCAGTAACTGTACCTAACGGTGTAACAGTTACTCAGAACGGCCGGCAGGTCGAAGTGAAAGGCAGCAAAGGTACATTGTCTTTCAACCTGCATGCGCTGGTCGAGCTAAAACAGGAAGATGGTACTCTTCAAGTTGCTCCAGTAAAAGAGTCGAAAGACGCTTGGATGCAAGCTGGTACTGCTCGCGCTGTATTAAACAACCTTGTAAAAGGTGTAAGCGAAGGTTTCGAACGTAAGTTACAACTGATCGGTGTTGGTTATAAAGCTGCGGTTAAAGGTACTGTTGTTAACCTTAACCTTGGTTTCTCTCATCCAATCGATTACAGCCTTCCTGAAGGTGTAACTGCAGAAACTCCTACTGCAACTGAAATCATCCTGAAATCTGCTAACAAGCAATTATTAGGTCAGGTAGCAGCTGAGATCCGTGGTTACCGTCCACCAGAGCCATATAAAGGTAAAGGTGTTCGTTATTCTGACGAAGTTGTACTTCGTAAAGAAGCTAAGAAGAAATAAGGCGCGAGGTTCTTATGAACGAAAAGAAACAATCCCGTTTGCGTCGTGCGAAAAGCACACGCTTGCACATCCGTGCATTGGGTGCGACTCGTTTGTGTGTAAACCGCACTCCGCGTCACATCTATGCTCAAGTTATCTCAGCAGATGGTGGCAAAGTTTTAGCGCAAGCTTCTACTTTAGATGCTACTTTACGTGCTGGTACAACTGGTAACGTTGAAGCTGCCAAGAAAGTTGGTGCTTTAATCGCAGAACGTGCGAAAGCAGCTGGTGTAACTAAAGTTGCATTTGACCGTTCTGGTTTTAAATATCATGGTCGTATCAAAGCCTTGGCTGATGCTGCTCGTGAAAACGGCTTGGAGTTCTAATCATGGCTAAAGTTGAACAAAACGAAGGTCTTGTTGAAAAGCTGGTAGCCGTTGATCGTGTTGCCAAAGTTGTTAAGGGTGGTCGTATCTTCTCTTTCACAGCATTAACTGTTGTGGGTGACGGTAATGGTCGCGTAGGTTTTGGTCGTGGTAAAGCGCGTGAAGTTCCGGCTGCTATTTCTAAAGCACTTGAAGCTGCTCGTCGCAACATGATTACTGTTGACCTTGTTGACGGTACTGTTCAGCATCCTATTCATGCTCGTCACGGTGCAAGCCGCGTTTACATGCAACCTGCTTCTGAAGGTACTGGTGTAATTGCTGGTGGCGCTATGCGTGCAGTTCTAGAGGCTGTTGGCGTGCGTAACGTATTAACAAAATGTTATGGCTCTACAAATGCTGCGAACGTAGTAAACGCGACTTTCAACGGTCTGCGTGATATGACTTCTCCTGAGAAAGTCGCTGCGAAACGTGGTCTGACTGTAGAACAAATTCAAGGGTAATCAATCATGAAAACGATTAAAGTTACCCAGACTAAATCTGCATCGCACCGCTTGAAAAATCACAAGCTTTGCCTGAAAGGTTTAGGTCTGCGTCGTATTGGTCATACTGTAGAAGTGCAAGATACGCCTTCTAACCGTGGTATGATCAACCAAGTCTACTATATGGTTAGTGTAGAGGAATAAGCCATGACTCTGCGTTTAAATGAACTTGCACCTGCAGAAGGTGCTAAACGTGAAAACCGTCGTCTGGGCCGTGGTATCGGTTCTGGCGTAGGTAAGACTGGTGGCCGTGGTGTCAAAGGTCAAAAATCACGTAAGAGCGGTGGCGTACGTCCAGGTTTCGAAGGTGGTCAAACTGCGTTATATCGTCGTTTACCTAAATTCGGTTTCACTAGCCAAATCGCTTTAAGAACTGCTGAAGTACGTTTATCTGAGCTTGCTAAAGTTGAAGGCGACATCGTTAGCCTAGAAACTTTAAAAGCGGCGAACGTTGTGCGTAAAGACATGATCCGTGCGCGTATCGTACTTTCTGGTGAAATTACTCGTGCTTTCACTGTTCAAGGTGTTGCATTGACTAAAGGCGCTAAAGCTGCTGTTGAAGCTGCTGGCGGTAAAGTCGAGGAGTAATCTCCAGTGTCTATGTCTCCTAGTTCTTCAGGTCATGTACATATGATGAAAGGCCAACCATTTCACGTGAAATATCGTGAAATTATTCGCCGAATGATGTTTCTCATTGGTGCGTTATTGGTATTTCGACTAGGAGCGCATATTCCAGTACCAGGCATTAATAATGCCGCACTTGAAAATCTTTTTAATGCAAACTCAGGTACTATCCTGGGTTTGTTTAACATGTTTTCGGGTGGTGCATTAGAGCGAATGTCGATTCTTGCTCTCGGGATCATGCCCTACATCTCTGCGTCGATTATCGTGCAGCTGATGTCAACCGTGGTTCCTTCGCTGGAAGCTTTAAAGAAAGAAGGCGAGCAGGGCAAGCGTAAGATTAATCAATATACGCGCCAAGGTACCTTGTTCCTTGCCTTAGTACAGGCAATCGGGATGTGTGCAGGTCTGATCAGTCAAGGGATTACCTTAACGTCAGGTCTTGCGTTTTACGTTCCGGCAGTCACCTCGCTGGTGGCGGGTACAATGTTCCTGATGTGGTTGGGTGAACAGATTACCGAACGTGGGGTGGGCAATGGTATTTCCATGATCATCTTCGCCGGTATCGTTGCCGGATTGCCAAATCTGATTTTGCAATCGCTATCTTCAGTCGATAATGGTCAAACCAGCCTGATTGGTCTGGTGATTTTTGGTCTGTTGTCACTGGCGGTACTGGCAGCCATTGTGTTTATCGAGAAAGCGCAACGTCGTATTCCGGTAAACTATGCTCAAAAACAGCAAGGTCGTCGTGTATTTACTGCACAGCAAACCCATTTGCCATTAAAAATTAATATGGCAGGTGTGATTCCGGCAATTTTTGCCAGCTCTCTGCTGTTGTTCCCGGCCAGTCTGGGTCAATGGGTAGGAAGTGCGGATCCTGATGCAGGGATTATCAAGCGTAGCTTGCAAGATCTGGCACTCGTATTGTCGCCTGGACAGCCATTGTATTTGGTGCTCTTTGGTGCGTTAATTATCTTTTTCTGTTATTTCTATACCGCGCTAGTTTTTAGTCCGAAAGAAGTGTCAGAGAACTTGAAACGCAGCGGAGCTTATGTGCCTGGTATTCGCCCAGGTGAGCAAACTGCTCGTTACTTAGATCATATTCTCAATCGTTTGACCTTTATTGGTTCGATTTATATCACAGTGGTCTGCTTGATGCCGATGGTATTGCAGAGCTCGTTTGGTATTCCATTCTATTTGGGTGGTACCTCATTATTGATCGTTGTGGTAGTCGTGATGGACTTTATGGCTCAGCTTCAAGCACATCTCACCTCGCACCAGTACGATAATCAAACGTTAATGAGAAAAACGACTGCTCATCCTAAGGGATAAGCGCACTTAGAGGTTTCATCATGAAAGTACAAGCTTCTGTAAAGAAAATTTGTGGTAGCTGTAAAGTTATCCGTCGTAATGGGGTTATCCGCGTAATTTGCAGCGCAGAACCTCGTCATAAGCAGCGTCAAGGTTAATCTGATCAAGACCTGTTGATTTCAGTAGGCTAATTAGGTTATTATCCGCCCCTCAAGATTTTTGTGGGGCGGTTGATTATCTTAACTGCCTTTTTGGAGAAAATTGAATGGCTCGTATTGCCGGTGTAAACATTCCGGATAACAAGCATGCTGTTATCTCTCTAACGTACATCTTTGGTATTGGTCGCCACACTGCTAAGAACATCTTAGCTGCTGCTGGTATCGCTACTACCACTAAGATCCGTGAATTAGATGACGCTCAGCTTGATGCGATTCGTGCAGAAGTTGCTAAGGTTCCGACCGAAGGTGACTTACGTCGCGAAATTTCCATGAACATTAAACGTTTAATGGATTTAGGCTGCTACCGCGGTCTTCGTCATCGTCGCAGCTTGCCTGTCCGTGGTCAACGCACCAAAACTAACGCACGTACCCGTAAAGGTCCGCGCAAACCAATTAAGAAATAAGATTTCTGGAAGCTAAAAGATGGCTAAAGATACTCGCACACGCAAGAAGGTCACCCGTACCGTCTCTGAAGGTGTTGCACACATTCACGCTTCTTTTAATAACACCATTGTGACTATTACCGATCGTCAAGGTAATGCACTGGCTTGGGCCACTTCAGGTGGACAAGGCTTCCGTGGATCACGTAAATCAACTCCGTTTGCTGCTCAGGTAGCTGCTGAAGTTGCTGGTAAAGCTGCTTTAGATTACGGTTTGAAAAACTTGGACGTCCTTGTAAAAGGTCCTGGTCCAGGTCGTGAGTCTGCGGTTCGTGCATTAGGTGCAGTGGGTTATAAAATTAACAGCATTACCGATGTGACTCCAATTCCTCACAACGGTTGCCGTCCACCTAAAAAACGTCGCGTGTAAGGAGAAACATTCATGGCTCGTTATATTGGTCCAAAATGCAAACTCTCTCGCCGCGAAGGGACAGACCTGCAACTAAAATCTGGCGTTAAACCATTTGACGTCAAAACTAAAAAACACGCTAAAGCTCCTGGTCAACATGGCCAAGCGCGCGGCAAACAATCTGAGTATTCACTACAATTACGTGAAAAACAAAAAGTACGTCGTATGTACGGTGTTTTAGAGCGTCAATTTAGTAATTACTATAAAGAAGCAGCTCGTGTTAAAGGCGCAACAGGTGAAAACTTGTTGAAATTGCTTGAAAGCCGTCTTGATAACGTCGTTTATCGCATGGGTTTTGGTTCTACACGTGCAGAAGCTCGTCAGCTTGTATCTCACCGTAGCATTACTTTGAATGGCCGTCGTGTTAACATCGCGTCTATCCAAGTTAAAGCTGGTGACGTGATCGCAGTTCACGAAGGTGCTAAACAACAATTACGTATCAAAAACGCAATTGAATTAGCTGCTCAACGTGGTATCCCTTCTTGGATGGAAGTTGATCACGCTAAATTAGAAGGTACGTTCAAAGCTGCACCAGATCGTTCTGATTTACCTGCTGAAATCAACGAAAGCTTGATTGTAGAATTGTATTCTAAATAATCCTTGAGGTAGCAATAATGACGCGTACTGCAAATGAGTTTCTAACTCCGCAAGCGATCAAGGTCGAAGCGGTTAGCGGGACCTCGGCAAAAGTTATTCTGGAACCATTAGAGCGTGGCTTTGGTCATACTCTTGGTAATGCTTTACGTCGCATCCTTCTTTCTTCTTTACCTGGCGCAGCTGTGGTTGAAGTTGAAATTGAGGGTGTTGAGCACGAGTACAGTACCTTAGAAGGCTTGCAGCAGGACATCGTCGAGCTCTTGCTGAACCTGAAAGGATTGTCTATTAAGCTATTCGATCAAAATGAAGCTTATTTGACATTGGAAAAACAAGGTCCAGGTGACGTTACTGCAGCTGACCTTCGTTTACCGCATAATGTTGAAGTGGTTAACCCTGAACACTTGATCGGCACTTTAAGTGCATCAGGCGCGTTAAAAATGCGTTTGAAAGTGGCTCAAGGCCGTGGTTATGAAACATCTGACTCACGTTTCCCTGAAGGCGAAACTCGCCCAGTGGGTCGTTTACAGTTAGATGCTTCTTATAGCCCGATCAAACGTGTGTCTTACATCGTAGAAAATGCGCGTGTAGAACAACGTACTGACCTTGACAAGCTGATCATTGATCTTGAAACCAACGGTACTGTTGATCCTGAAGAAGCAATCCGCAAAGCGGCAACAATCTTGCAACAACAAATTGCAATCTTTGTTGACCTTCAGAAAGATCAGGCACCTGTGGCTCAAGAACCTCGTGAAGAAGTTGACCCAATTTTGCTTCGTCCAGTAGATGATCTAGAGCTTACTGTTCGTTCTGCTAACTGTTTGAAAGCAGAAAATATTTACTACATTGGTGATCTTGTACAGCGCACCGAGGTTGAGTTACTTAAAACACCTAACCTGGGTAAAAAATCGCTTACTGAGATCAAAGATGTTCTGGCATCGAAAGGCTTGCAGCTCGGCATGCGTTTAGAGAACTGGCCACCAGCTAGTCTCCGCATGGACGACCGCTTCGCTTATCGTAGCCGTTAATTAAGTAGGACTATTCACCATGCGTCATCGTAATAGTGGTGTGAAATTAGGCCGTACCAGCAGCCACCGTAAGGCGTTGTTCCAAAACTTAACCAATGCTTTAGTTGAGCACGAGTTAATTAAAACAACTTTGCCTAAAGCGAAAGAACTTCGCCGCGTTGCTGAGCCTTTAATCACTTTAGCTAAAAACGATACAGTTGCAAACCGTCGTTTGGCGTTTGCTCGTACTCGTAATGCAGCAACTGTTGGTAAATTATTTACCGTTCTTGGCCCTCGTTACAAAGAACGTAACGGCGGTTATCTACGTGTTCTTAAAGCGGGCTTCCGTGCAGGTGATGCTGCACCGATGGCTTACGTTGAACTTGTAGATCGCGAAGTTAAATAATTTCGCAAGAGCAGTTCAGTTGTTCTAAAAAAGGTCGGTTTTTTAAACCGGCCTTTTTTTTATGGCCAGTTGTCAGACAATTTTTCTGTTGTGTCCCGAATTGATATAAATTTTATCGCTTTTTATCAAACTTGACATTGAGTATTGTCAAATCTGTGCTTTAATAAAAACAGAACGTTGAACAGGTATAAAAACAAAATGGACAAGCATGTTGATATTCTGATTGTGGGTGCGGGCATCTCTGGTATTGGTCTGGCCGCGCATCTTTCCAAACACTGCCCGCAGCGCACCTTTGAAATTATCGAGCGTCGTGAGAGCTTTGGGGGCACTTGGGATTTATTTAAATATCCGGGTATTCGTTCCGATTCGGATATGTCGACCTTTGGCTTTAATTTTAAGCCCTGGACGCAAGACAGCATTCTGGCTGATGGCGCTTCAATTAAGAACTATCTGTCAGAAGTGATTGCAGAGTATCAACTGAAATCCAAAATTCATTTCCAGCATCGGGTGCTGTCTGCCAATTATGATAGCCAGACCCAGAAATGGTCTGTCGTGATTGAAAATGCACAGGGCAAAAAACAGACCTGGATCGCCAATTTTGTTCTGGGGTGTACCGGTTATTACAATTATGATCAGGGCTTCCAGCCGGATTTCCCGAATCAGTCGGCATTTAAAGGTACTTTTATTCATCCACAGCATTGGCCGGAAAACTTCGATTATTCTGGTAAAAAAGTGGTGATTATTGGCAGTGGTGCTACCGCTATTACCTTGGTGCCTGCAATGGTCAAAGGCGGTGCAGCGCATGTCACCATGCTGCAGCGCTCACCGACCTATATTGCTTCCATTCCATCGGTAGATTTTATCTATAACAACATGCGCAAGGTGTTGCCGGAGGAGCTGGCTTATAAGCTGACGCGGGCACGAAATATTGGTATGCAACGCGGTGTGTATGCGCTGGCACAGAAACAGCCGAAGCTGCTGCGTAAATTTTTATTAAAGTCAATTGAGATGCAGCTGAAAGGCAAAGTGGATATGAAACACTTTAGCCCGAGCTATAATCCATGGGATCAGCGTCTGTGTGTGGTGCCAGATGGAGATTTGTTTAAAGTGCTGCGTGAAGGGCAGGCCAGTGTTGAAACCGACCAGATTGAAGCCTTTACCGAACAGGGCATCCAGTTAAAATCTGGCAAACATCTTGACGCAGATGTGATTGTGTCGGCTACCGGTCTGCAAATTCAGATTTTAGGCGGGGTTAAAGCCACCATTGATCATCAGCCTTTGGATACCTCGAAACATATGCTGTATCAGGGTGTGATGGTCAGCGATGTGCCGAATATGGCCATGATTATTGGCTATATCAATGCCTCCTGGACTTTAAAAGTTGATATTGCTGCGGATTATATCTGCCGTCTGATTAATCATATGGATCAGCAAGGCTATACCGAAGTGATTGCGGAAGGTGATCCTTCAGAGTTGATGGAAGACACTGTGATGGGTAGTTTAACTTCGGGTTATATTGCCCGTGCCGCGAATGTGATGCCAAAGCAGGGTAAACATGCGCCTTGGCGAGTGAGCAATAATTACCTGAAAGACCGTAAGGATTTAAAACAGGCTTCATTTGCTGATCCGGTGCTGAAGTTCCGTAAAGCAGTCAGTGAGTCTGCACGTAAACCTAAACTGGTGTCTTAAGCACACATCATCATGATCGTGCAATGAACAAAGGAAGCTCAATTGAGCTTCCTTGTTGTTTATATCGGGTTCTACGCTTGTAATGCGTTATAGGGAGCGGGAAATCAGCTCTTTCATAATTTCATTGGTACCGGCATAAATCCGGTTGGCGCGATTGTCTAAATACGCACGGGCAATCGGATATTCCAGCATATAGCCATAGCCGCCATGCAATTGCAGACATTCATCCACCACTTTGGAAAACAGCTCCGAGATTTTGTATTTGGCCGCCGCTGCTGCATCAACACTTAGCTGATCTTCGAGCTGCAGTTCCATACACCGGTCCAGATAGGCGCGGCAGAAATCAATTTCAGTGCGCATTTCCGCCAGTTTAAAGCGGGTATTCTGAAAGGCGCCAATCGGTTTACCAAAGGCTTTACGTTCTTTGGTGTATTGCAGGGTATGCGCAAAGGCTGCTTCGGCACCGGCCTGACAGATAATCGCCACAATCATGCGTTCCCAGGCCAGCTCTTTCATCAGCATGATAAAGCCCATACCTTCCATCCCGAGCAGGTTTTCTTTGGGTACCCGGACATTGTCAAAAAACAGCTCGCAGGTGTCCTGACCTTTCATGCCAATTTTATTCAGCGGTTTACCTTTGCTAAAACCGGCACGATCTGCCTCGACCATAATCAGCGACAGGTTGGCAGAACCTTTGTCACTATTGCCAGTTTTACACACCACAATCGCCATATCGCATAAATAGCCATTGGTAATAAAAATTTTAGAGCCGTTAATGACGTATTCATCGCCCTCTAAAACTGCCGTGGTGCGTACTGCCTGTAAATCTGAGCCTGTGCCCGGTTCGGTCATGGCAATGGCGGTGACCACTTCACCTGTCGCCATTTTCGGCAACCAGTGCTGTTTTTGCTGTTCGTTGCCAAAATTATGAATATAGTTGGCGACAATATCGGAATGCAGCGAGAAGCCGGTGGCCGAGTCGCCGGCATAGGCCTGTTCTTCAATCAGGATCATGCTGTAGAGGCGATCTACTCCAGAGCCACCATACTGCTCTGGCATGGTGGTACACAGCAGTCCCAGTTCACCGGCCTTGTTCCATAAATCGCGGTCTACATGCTGTTGCTGTTCATATTTTTCCGTATTCGGCAAAACTTCCTTTTCATAAAATTTGCGCACCGTATCGCGGAATGCCTCATGCTCACTCTGAAATAATTTTCGTGGCAACATGTTGTTGAGTGGGCGAATTGCAGCAGATTGCATGGTTAGAGTTCCTTCACTTATTTTTATTCCTTGAAACTAAAGCAAACTGAGCCGGCAGTACAATGTGCAGAAACATCATTTCTGGCTTTTTGCTGGCGGTTTTGGTCAGTCCGATAAATTCATCGAAACTTTTTCTGGGCTGGGTTAAACTAATTGCGATATCAATATGATGTGGACAAAACCATGAGTGAAGACATTAGCTTAGAAGAGCGTAAAGTGATTTATCGTGCCCGTCGCGGTTTAAAGGAAATTGATGTCTACTTTGATCCTTATGTGAAAAACTATTATTTAACCGCTGATCCGGAAGAAAAAGCCACGTTTGCGGCGCTGGTTGAACAGGAAGATCCGGATTTGCTGGACTGGTTTATGGAAGTGTCTGAACCGCCACGCCCGGAAATGCGCGAGCTGATCCGTAAATTAAAACACTATGTCCACGGCTAAGCGCGACTTTCAGCTGAAACCGAGCCGTCTGGCGCTGCTGTTTCAGCTGAGCCTGCTGATTCTATTTTCTGTTTTAAGTTTTCAATTATTACATCCGCTGCTTTGGCTGCTAGGTCTGCTTCTGGCGGCTGTCAGTTATTACGGGTTTCAGCGACGCTCCCAATTAACCGCCTTGGCGCATTTAGATGGGGCAGAGTGGAGTCTGCAGTTTAATTCTGGCTCCAAGATTCAACGCGGTCTGCTCGAGCATATTCTGGATCATCAGCTGTATCTGGTGCTGTATTTTCATCATGCACCGGTCAAATCTGCAGTCATCTGGCGTGACCAAGTTTCGTTTGCAGAGTGGAAAGCCTTAAAAACATTGGCAGAAACCATCTAATTGTCAGACAGTTGTATATTTTAATATAAAAATAAGATATTGATTTTAAATAAATTTATAAAGTCTATCATTTTATTTGTCCTACACAGTCACGGTAAATTGGCAAAAAATACCGATTGTTGGACAAAAGCCTCTTGTGTTTGAAAATTATCCAGATATATTAAAGACACCAACAGCAAACAGGGAAATCGCCAGGGTGATCGCCACGTGAATGTTTCTGGTCATCGCAATTGTGTTCAATTGTGGCTGGATGATGAGGAAGCTTGCTGAAGGAACGAATTGCACCAATAAAATGCCCGTAATTGGGTTCCAGTTAATAAGTAGCATGTGCTGAACCGTCGCAATGCTACTTTTTTTTGCCTAAAATTTGGCTTTCCTGCAAATTCAGTCAATTTTCTTGCCCGCTTTTCATGTCAAAGTACAGCTCTCAGATTAGAGTAAATGCTCTTTTATTCAGATAATGCATCTGATATGTTTGTTGCCATGGACATAAACACAATTATAGAGGACAGGAAAATGTCGCAAGTCCAAAAAATCTGCCAGGGTGTGGCGGTTATTGCATTCACAACAACACTTCTTTCCGGCTGTTCACAAGTGGTGAAAACCGGTGCCAATGTGGCTTTAGGTTTTACTGAAAAACATATTGTTCCTCCCATTCTGGCCATGGATGATGCCGAAATGGTCTGTAGCAGCGGTAATTCCCTGACCCCTGCAATTATGGCCACCAAAGATATGGGTGCAGACCCGACCCGGGTTGCGGTGCTGATGTATTCAGCCGCCGGTATCTGTGCGGAAAACCGTGCCCTGGATGCCGAGCTGCGTTATTTACGTGCGTCAAAAGCCGGACAGGTCAGTGAAGCGCAAGATGCCCGGATTGAACAGAAACGCTGGGCGGCTATTGCGGCACAGCGCCAATATACCGGTTATCAGTTATTCCAGAATCGCTGGGAAAAGAAATACAGAAAACCACTGGGTGAAGGCTGCCCGAAAATGAACAGCGATATTGATCAGACCGTGTATTTGCTTGGCATGATCAGTGGTTTACAGGCCATGACCAATGATATTAACTCTGGCGGTGCGGTGCATGTGCCTAAAGATATTGCTGCCGTGGTCGAGCGTGGCATGACCTGTCTGAACAATGAAAAATTCTGGGGTGCACCACAAGCCACCCGTGCCGTGATCTGGACCTTGTTGCCAGGTGCGGGAGAGGGCAAACCGGAGCCGTATCAGACCCTGAAACAGTCGATGCAAATTGGTGAGCAGAAAGGTGTGCGCCTGTCGCATGCCCTGTATGCAGTGGCCGCGCAGGCCAGCGGCGATGATGCCAAAATTCGTGATGCGCTAAAATCATTTGCGGCTGCACGCACCGAAGAAAAACCGATTAACCCACAATTCAAGTTAATTGACAGTATGGCCGCCACCATGGTGCAGGGGATTTCTGACCGTTACTGGACTGAAAATACCGGGGTACGTACTGCCGATGATGGTATGAGCCGTTTCTGGGATGAGCAGGACAATGCGTCTGAACTGGATGATTTATTTGGTGAAGATACAACGGCCGTTCCAGATACGGAACTCAACAATCTGTAAATAGTCGCTACGAGGAGGACGCTTTATACTTAAAAGATTCAACAGGGACAACGACATGACACTTCATTTTTTCAGTAAGAAAATTATTTTTATTGCCGTGTTTATGTCGCTGGCGGCCTGTTTGCAGGTGTTTGCGGATCATTTTATTTATTGGCGTCCTGCTCTGTTACAAGAATTCTGGCGCTTGTGGACAGCGCATTGGGTGCATGTGGGCTGGGTGCATTATCTGCTGAATATTCTGGCCTTTGCCTGTTTGCCTTTTATTTTTCCGCGGGTCAAAACCTGGCATTTTGTCAGCCTGTTATTGCTGTTACCTCCGGCTATCAGTTTCAGTTTCTATGTCCTGTTTCCACATATTGAAGCCTATGCCGGCCTGTCTGGGGTGCTGCATGGAGCGTATATGGCAGTGGCGGTGGTGCATCTGCTTGATGCTCAAGAACGCCGGTTTGCCGCGCTGGTATTGCTGCTGATTCTGGCCAAACTGCTGTGGGAAAATACCTTTGGCAGTAAGGAAACGGCCGAGCTGATTGGCAGCCCGGTACTGGTCGAGGCGCATTTGCTGGGCGTGATCTGGGGTGCGGGATTGGCGATTGTCTATCTGATCTATACCTACAGCTTGAAAAAGTGATCCGGTTGACCATTTCCACCAAAAAGAAAATGAATATTGTCATTTTAAATGAATGTACTTTGATGCACATTCGAAAAGAATGACAACAAGATTTGAATAGCAGCAGGATGGCTGCTTGCTACAGGATGCGCGAAATACGGCCCTGTTGCCGTTTCCGAAAATAAAAAAACAGGAAAAAATATGTCAAATCAAGGACAACGCAGATCCGGACTGGATCTGCTCAGATATATATGGACAGAATGGATTTCTGCCTTTGTGATTCTGGTGTTGCTGCTGCTGACGCTGATCATTGGAACTGGTGAGATGATTCACGGCCAGCTGTTGCGTATGGGCGAACGTCTATACGGTGATCCTGCCACCGGTATGCAGTATTCATTCTTGCGCGCTGAACCAAGTGCCCCTGACTGTGACCGCAACCCGGATATTGACGGCCAGGTGCAGGCACAAATGAAAGCCAATGCGGCCGATGAATTTGCTGATATTTTTGGAACCCCGTCTGAATCGGATGTGCGTGCCTCAATTATGGCTGCGCAGCAGGTCTGTGAAGAAAAATATGTGTTTTATGATCAGGCTGTGCAGCATATGCAGGCGCATCCAAGTTTACGCACCTATCGCAGTGTAGAAACCACCTTCTTTGGCATCTTTAAATTTGGTACTGAAAACCGTGCCTTGCTGCTGGTGTTGATGGTGGTGTTTGCCGCGATTAGTGCCACTTTAAAAACCCATCATATTGGTTTGCGTGGGCCTGCCACACGAATTGATTATCGGATATATACCACCTGCATGACCGTGGCCAATGCCTTTCTGGCGTTCTCGGCCTATAGCCAGTATCGTTCGGTGCTGAATTCCGGGGTGCCGATGACCGGTGAAATGCAGATCATTTACTGGTTGTGGATGATCCTGTTTAGTGCGCTGACCCTCATCAGTTTATGGCAGTTTGTTCGTCCGCCTGCACCAACGCGAGAAGGCGGCAGTCTAGGTCTGGCTTTCCTGAGTGTACCGCTGTATGCCTATATGGCCATTATTACCGGTATTGCCTTTACCTTCTTCATGGATTATCCAATGGGGCAGGGGATTTACCTGGGCCAGCTGGTGGAATTCTCCAGCATCTTCCTGAATCTGGCGCTGTTTATCTGGGCCGGTATGCTGCTGAAACAGACCCGTGTGGTGGATAAATTCCTGAACATCATGCGGCCATGGAATCTGGCACCCGAAACCCTGACCTGGTTAATCCTGATTGGTGCGGCATTACCGACAGCCTATACCGGTGCCTCGGGGATTTTTGTGATCGCGGCCGGTGCCATCATTTATAAAGAAGTCTGGAATGCTGGCGGGCGCCGTCAGTTTGCCCTGGCAGCAACGGCTTTATCTGGTTCGATGGGGGTAGTCTTACGTCCATGTCTGCTGATTGTGGTTGTTGCCTCTTTAAACAAGGAAGTCACCACCGATGTGCTGTACCACTATGGCGTGTATGTATTCCTGCTGACTACAACAATTTTCCTGGTGGTATCGCTGTTCTTTGCTGAAAGTAAGTTCCGGATTGCTTCACCAGCTGTGGCTGCACCACGATCTTTACGTGCCATGGGTGCGGTGGTGCCGTATGTGATTATTTTCGTGCTGATCTGGATGTTCTACAAATATGCGCTGGACACCAACCTGAACGAATTTACCGCGCCGGTGATGATGCCTGTGATTCTGCTGTTAATTGTCCTGTTTGATAAATTGCGGCATGAACCGGCGCCAATTCCACCAGTAGGTCATTGGGATGAAAGCCTGACAGCAAAATATACCGATTCATCGCAACCGGCGCTGGCGACCGCCAGTGCAGTCAGTGGTGTGGAATACCGCGATGGCGTACATACTGCAACTGAGGATACTGGCATGTCGGCGGATCATAGCGTGGCGGTGTCCGAGCCGGAGCGTGAGGTTGGCTTCTGGAAGTCGATGCACATTTCCATTAGTGAAACCGTGGGGCATATTGGTGCACTGGTGATTTTGATGGCCTTATCGGTCAGTGTCGGCGGCTTCCTGGAACGGATTGAAATCATGGAAGCTTTCCCGACCGATATCAGTAGTACCTTTATTGTGATTAGCCTGATTGTGCTGGTGATGGTACTGGTCGGCATGATTATGGACCCGTTTGGTGCGGTCATCCTGATTTCTGCCACGGTGGCACCGGTAGCCTACCAGTATGGGATTGAACCGGTACATTTCTGGATGATTACCCTGATTGGCTTTGAAATGGGCTATATCACCCCGCCGGTCGCGCTGAACCACTTGCTGGCCAGGCAGTCGATTGGCGATGAAGAAGTGGCGGCGGCAGATGCCGAAGTGCGCCACAAATCCTTCTACTATCGTTTTGAGCGCTGGATTCTGCCGATTCTGGTGATGCTGCCAGCGATGCTGATCATTGCCTATGTACCATACTTCTTTAAACTGTTTGGCTGGTATCAGTAAGCCAGCCGTTCAACCGTGATGATGACCATACCCTGATCTTTTGCGAAAGGTCAGGGTATTTTTATGGCGCCTGTGTAGGACTGGCTTTTTTAAACAGCGGGCTGCACAGTAAAATCGCAATTAAAATCAGGCCAAAGCCGAGCAGGCTAGACAGATCTGGCAATTCCTGCCAGAACAAAAAGCCCCAGATGCCGGCAAAAATAATCGCAATATAATTTACCGGCCCAATCTGACCGGCAGGTGCCAGACTATAGGCCCGCGACATAAAAATCTGGCTGATATTGGCCAGCACCCCGGCACTGATCAGCAGGCCCAGTTCACTCCATTGATAGCTTCGCCATAGCCAGAACATTGGAATGACTGAAATCAGGGTGCCAATCAGGCAGAAATAAAACACAATCCGTTCTGGTGGTTCGGTTTGCGTCAGGGCGCGCACAGTGACAAAGGCCATTGCGGCCAGAAAACTGGCGCCCAGACCAATGATCGACAGATGATTGAACAGGCCGGCATCTGGTTTGGCCACACAGAGTACGCCCATTAGACCAAACAGGGCGGCGATCAGCATGGCTGCACTGACTTTTTCTTTCAGGAATAACCAGGCAATGAGCGGAATAAAGATCGGGGAAGAATAGGTAAACACCATCGCATTGGACAGTTTAAGCTGGGCAATGGCATAGAAAAAGCCATACATCGCCAGCAGACCGACCACACTACGCCAGGTATGCATCCACAGACGCCGGGTTTTAAAAAAGCCGAGGCCTTTATTGAACAGCAGCGGCAGAAAAATAAACAGGCCAATAAAATTACGGAAGAACACAATAGTGGCATTGTCGACCGTATGCGAGGCGTAGCGGATACACACGCCCATCAGCGAAAACAGAAAAGCAGAGAGGGTTAATAACTGCCAATTGAAATCTACTTATTTCTATATTATTATATACAGATGAGTAGATATGTTAGTATTGGCGTTGCAGCTAAAACACTGGGTGTTTCCATCCAAACCCTAAGAAGATGGGATGAGGAAGGCACTTTA